>JACPDC010000183.1 GCA_016184235.1 Deltaproteobacteria bacterium
CGCCTTTTATACTGGCCTGATTAGTATCCTTCCCTTCTCCGCTCAGGGCCAGCAGGCTTTCCTTTTCATGCTGGTGGGGATCTTCATCGGCTTCTGGGTAGGGATCCTCCCAGGGCTAGGGGGCGCTGCCACCCTGGCCCTGATGCTCCCATTCATCTACAAAATGGACCCCATATCGGCCTTCGCCTTTCTTTTGGGTTCGAACGCCGTAACCGCCACGACCGGCGATATCACCTCAGTGCTTTTTGGCGTCCCTGGAGAAGGCACGACCGCCGCTACCGTCGTAGACGGCCATCCCATGGCCAAAAAGGGCGAGGCCGGGAGGGCCCTGGGCGCGGCATTGATGAGCTCGCTCGTGGGCGCTATTTTCGGCGCAATTGCCTTGGCTGTGGCCATCCCCATCATGAATCCCCTGGTTCTATCCATCGGCGCCCCAGAGTTCTTCATGCTTGCTATCCTCGGGATCACGTTCGTCGCGTCCTTGAGTGGGGGAAACATCGTGAAGGGCCTGACGGCCGGATGCTTTGGCCTTGCATTGGCCACGGTCGGCTTAGATCCGATACGGGCAGTGCCGCGCTTTACTTTTGAGAATGTCCTGGGGCAGAATATTTCGCTCTTTCTGTGGGACGGGGTCGCTCTGGTCTCGGTGACCATAGGGCTGTTCGCCATCCCTGAGATTATTGATCTTGCCATTCAAGGCACGAGCATCGCGAAAGAAAAGGTGGGAAAAATCGGTGGTGTTTCGGAGGGGGTGAAGGATACGTTCCGCCACTGGTGGCTGGTGCTCAAGTGCAGCGCTTTAGGCGCCTACATCGGCCGCCTTCCGGGAGTCGGCGGCGGCACGGCCCAATGGGTTGCCTACGCCTAGGCTGTCCAAAGTTCTCCGGGTAAAGAGCGCTTTGGCAAAGGGGCTATAGAAGGGGTCCTCGGGCCAGGCGCAGCCAACAACTCAAAAGAGGGGGGATCGCTGATTCCCACCATCGCGTTTGGCGTGCCGGGCAGCGTCTCCATGGCTATTCTGCTCGGCGCCTTTCTTATTCAAGGCATCGTTCCAGGCCCGGATTTGCTTGATCCAGCCAAACACCTGACCCTTACTTTCTCTTTTGTCTGGGTCATCGTGATCGCCAACATCATAACGGTTGCGGTCTGTTTTCTCTTTCTCAACCAATTGGCCAAAATCACTTTCGTCAAGGGAGCGTTTCTTATCCCATTTCTTCTGCTGCTCATTTATCTGGGCGGCTTCACCGTCAAAAATAGCTTTGGCGATATGATCCTGGTTCTTATCTTTGGCGCGATGGGATGGCTGATGATCCAGTTTGACTGGCAGCGTCCGCCTTTGCTTCTTGGGTTGGTTTTGGGGACCATCGCGGAGAGAAACCTCTTCATCTCAATGAGGGCTTACGGCACGGAGTGGCTGATGCATCCGGGGGTTATTATCATTGGCCTCCTGATCTTGGGAGCGATCGTCTATTCCCTGCTGCAGATTCGCAAGGAGAGGGCCAGAGTGGCGGAGGGTGGTTCAGAGACGGCCATGGACGTCCAGATGACGGTCGTCCTAAAGCCCGCCTATCGTATCATCTTTGCCCTCTTTTGGGTGGCGGCTTTTGGGTATGTGTTGCGAGAGACATATTGGGAGATCCGTCCCATGGAGGAGCAGGCTGCTCTTTTTCCGATAATCGTCGGTATTCCCGGCCTGGCCCTGGCTGTTCTAGCCTTTGGCCGGGAGTTTTTCGTGATCCTCCGCTCCGGGGCGGCTCAAGCCAATCCTTCAGGGACCACACCATCGGTTGAACCCGTGGTCATCCGCCGCGCCGTCTCCATCATCTCCTGGACTTTAGGATTTCTCCTGGCGATCTGGCTGATCGGTTTTAATATTGCGGTGCCCCTATTTGAAATTCGGCTCAGGCGAGAAATGGGGGATCAGCATTGCCTTGACTGTGATAGCCTGGGTCTTTTTTTACGGTCTGTTCGATCATGTCCTCCACCTCCCTTTCCCTGAGGGGGAGATCTTTCTGTGGTTGAATTAACGCCGCATAATGACGGGTTTTAACCCAATCCTCCAAGGGCCTGGAATCCTCGTCGCAGCTTTGACTGTTCTCTACGGCTGCGGCCTCAACAGGCCGGTCATGCAGGAGCGTGTCGAAGGTTTAGGCCGCTTCGAGTTCCGCGAGGCCGCAGCGGGACTGGAGGGGGTTGTGATCGGGGCGCCGCACGGGAGGACCGATCGCAATTCGGACATGCTGGCCACGGCGCTGAGCAACCGGACCGGGGCCGGGCTGGCGATCGCCTACGGGTTTCGCTCCAAGCGAGTGCCTGTGAATCAACCCATCGTCAGGACCGGAGCGCCCCCCGGGTCTTGGAAGTTTCCCCAACGCGGAAGCGTTTTCAGAGAGTATAGAAAAATTCTCCGCAGGGCGGCCAAAGGAGAGATCGACCTGTATATAGGAGTCCACAAGTGGGGGACGGCAGAGGCTGATCGGATTGAAGTCGCTACCAGCGCTCTCACGTTTGAGGAAGCGATGGCTCTTAAGGCGGCCTACATGGGGATCCGCGACCGCCTGGCTCCGGCCAAGGGAGCCCCCAGGCTCGAAATGGCCATCGAGCCGCTGGAGAGGATCTCGTGGCGCGACTCCGGGGTAAAGCACCACGGAGTGCTCCTGATCGCGGAAAAGGGACTGAATATCCGCCTGCCGCAATCCTTCTCGTCAAACGCAGGAGAGCGGGTCTACGCTGAAATCCTATATCGCTGGATAGAGCAGGTCCTAGTCGTCCTGCGCGATAACCCTTTGGGGCTTCCGCAGGTCCAGGTCGAGCTCACGGAGCTTGGAAGGTTCGAGCTGGTGCGCTCCGGAAGAGAGCTGTCGGGGGCTGTGATCGGATCCCCTCACGGCAGCTACGACGAATTCACGGCGGAAATGGTGAGACGCCTCGGTTATCGGACAGGATTTGCCGCGGTTATCGCCAAGGGCTTTACGCCCACCGAGACCGGCACCACGCGCATCAACGTCAACCGGCCCACGGAGAAGATCCCCTATTCGGAAGGGCGCGAACTGCACAGCCGGCGGGCCGGGGAGACCTACCGCGCCTTCAGGGATCTCGTCTTGAAGGGTTCCGGCGGAGGTCTGGAGCTCTACGTCGATATCCATCAGTACAATACGGACAGCAAAATTCAGGTGGCCACGTTAGGCATCTCTCAGAGGGAAGCCGAGATCATCAAGAAGAGCTATCGTGGTATCAGGGACCGAACCTTAAAAAGGCGTGCCGACATCCCGGCCGTCGATCTGCTCATAGAGCCGCTCGATGAGGTGGACATCGGCGCCTGGGCCGCCAAGACCGAGGGTATCTTGGGTCTGGCCAAGAAGAGTTTGCACTTTGAGCTGCCTAGCCACCAGGTTCTTTCGAGCAATGAGGCGCGCGAGGCCTACACGGCTATCTTGGCTACCCTTCTTCGAGAAACAGCGCCCATACTGCTGCCGAAGTCGGTGACTTAAGACTTAGCCGGCTCGTCTCGAACTGCCGGCGCCACGAATTGCGACTTTGGATTGACATCCTAAGGGCGAAGTTGTAAAAACAGCGCTATTATAGTGTATCGCCATAAGCGAAAGGAGAAAAGAATGACTGATCGACTCAGTGCGGTGCTCTGTGGGTCAATGTTTTTCTCTTTTGTTCTATTAACCGGCTGTCCTCCGCCGGCAACCACGCAACCGGACGTTTCTTCTAAAGGAGGGCCTGCAAAAGGGAAAGCCTCGGCTGTCGCGAAGGCTAAGACTTCCGGGTCGAGTCTGGAGGCGGCGCGTCAGGGTAAGGCCCCCGCCGGAGGACCTCTCAAAGACGTTTATTTTGATTTCGACCGCTATGACCTTAAGACCGATGCGCGGGCCACGCTTAAGACCAACGCCGATTGGCTCAAGGCCAACCCGTCCGCCAGGGTGGAGGTCGAGGGTCACGCCGACGAACGGGGGACCAATGAGTACAACCTGGCACTGGGCGCCAAGAGGGCTCAGGCGGCCAGGGATTACCTCGCCAGCCTGGGCATAGCGAAGGCGCGCCTGTCGACCAAGAGCTACGGCGAAGAGCTGCCGGTCTGCAAGGAACAGAACGAGGGCTGCTGGCAGAAGAACCGCCATGACCGCTTTGTTGTCGCCCCTGCGCGGTCAAACTAGTCCCGCTAACTAAAAGCACGTTCAGACTCCGAGCCTGTAAATCGGGCGGCTTGGGGGTATCGGGGATCGGACCCCGCTGCCCCCACTGCTGCCGTAGCCCGCTTCCGTAGCCAACCTTTTTTCGCTTGACAAGACCGGCAGCGTTACAGTATAGGGCTTAAGTTGTAGACGCAATTTAGGCCTTAAGTACCAAGAAGAAATCTAAGGACAACTGGAGGATAAAATGAAAGGCTTACTCTCAATAACAGGTATCGTTCTAGTCTACATGGTTTTTGCCCTTTCCTCGTGCGCTCTGGAACAGGAGATGGCGGCCCCGCCGGCAAAACCGGCCGCGCCGATGGTGGCTGAGGCTAAGAAACCGCCGGCGAAGGCGCCGGAAGCCAAGGTGAAGCCGGTAAAGGCTTCCGGAGACATCGGGCTATTGGACCTGGAAAAGAACTACGTGATCCTGGTTACCAAGGACGGAAAGCTCATCACCGCGGATTTTAACAATAAGACGAAGGTTCAGAAGCTCGTGCCCCAGGCGGCCAAGATGAGCGACATCAACCTGGGGCAGAGCGCGGCGGTTACATACGTGACGAAGGGCAGCAAGAACATAGCCACGTCCGTTGAATATACCGTCAAGGCAAAGAAGGGCGAGTAGGATTATTATCGAAGAGGAGAGACGAACATGAGAAGAAATCTAACCTGTGCGGCCGTTATCTTAGCGTTTCTCGTGGTAGGTCCGGCATTGGCCCAGGAAAAGAAGGCCAAACCCTTGAAGGTCAGCGGGGACGTCGGTCTCTTGGATACAGAGAAGAACTATATGATCGTGGTGACCAAAGAGGGCAAGCTTGTTACCGTGGATTTCGATAAAAAGACCAAGGTCACAAAGTATGTGCCTGAGAAGGC
>JACPDC010000184.1 GCA_016184235.1 Deltaproteobacteria bacterium
GTCGCCACCATGCCGATCGGCGTGGCGCCGAACGGCCGGTCGCCCACCACCTTGATATCCTTGTGCGGCTGGGAGCGGTGCGTGATCGCCCAGGTTACCGCGACCGGATCGTGCGGGTTGATATCCTCGTCCACGGCTATGACCAGTTTCCCCACCCGGTCTCCGTAAGCGAGCAGCGCGTCCATCGCCCGCCACGGATCCTGATCGTCTCTCTTCTTCATTCTGAGAACCACGTAGGGGCGCAGGTTGACCAGCGGCTCCATCAGCGAGACCTCGAGCACGCTGGGGAAGCCCTTTTGCTTGAGATGGCGGTGGATGAGCGTCGCCATCCCCATCGCCTTGATCTTGGAGCTTTCGCTCGGGGTGACCTGGCTGATGATCGAGACCCAGACGGGATTTTTCCTGTGCATGACGCAGGTAAGCTCGAAGACCGCGCTCAATGTCCTCGGGTCGACATATCCCATGGACTCGCCGAAGGGCCCCTCTTCTTCCAGGTAGGCGGTGGGGATGATCCCTTCGAAGACGATCTCGGCGCTCGCCGGGACTTCAAGATCCACGGTCTGGCATTTGACGAGCCGGATCGGCTCTCCCGTGAGCCCCCCGGCCAGGGCGATTTCGTCGATCGTCGGCGGCACCTTCTGCGTCGCGGTGTAGGAGACCGCCGGGACCGTGCCTACGGCGACGGCCACTTCGAGCGGGATTCCTTTTCTGCGGCACTTTTCCCAATGGCGGGAGAGGTCCTGCGGCGTGCCCGACATGATGCCGCTCAGGGCGGCGCCCTTGATCAGGCCGCGGTAGTTGCCGACGTTTCTCTTGAGGCTCTCCGGGTCCTTGGTGATCCAGTGGCCGGCCGTGATGTAGGGGCCGTTGTCGAAGCCGGGAGTCGAGATCGGCACGGGAAATTCGCCGAAGCCGCCGTGGGCGAGGAGATCCTTGCCCTTGTGGATCTCCTCCATGACCGGGCCGTGGCCTACGATCTCCGGCTCGATCAGGTGATCCATCGCGTGGATCCATCGGTCGGCCACCTCCTCGGGCCCGCATTTCAGTCCCAGACAGTAGATCTCAGCGGAGGCCGCCAGTCCGCCGACCAGGACCGAGCCCTGGTATTTTCGCTTCTTCGAGTCGGTGACGTTTTCGAACAGGAAGGCCTTGCGATCGGCCTCTTTCAAGCCGCGAAACTGCCAGCGCACCAGGGGATGGAGCTCGGTATCTTTGTTGATCTCCCGCGTGACGCGCAGGAGCTTGCCGTTCTCCTCGAGGGTCGCGATCAACTCGCGCAAGTCGTTATAGGGTTTGGCAAATTTCATGGCAAGCTTTGACCGTTCTGTATGCCTTTTCGTCGTTTTTCGCAAGGGCTGCGGCAGGATTTCCCTTGCAAATCCGCGCCGGATGCGTAAGATACGATAAAAAAGCATTTTATTTTATGAGCCTGCAGATCCACAATACCCTTTCAGGGAAGAAAGAGCCGTTTGTTCCCGTCAAAGAAGGGGAGGTGCGGATGTACGTATGCGGGGTCACGGTCTATGACTCCTCGCATATCGGCCATGCCAGGTTCCTGCTGACCTTCGACGTGGTCTACCGCTACCTCAAGTTTCTCGGCTACCAGGTGACCTTCGTGCGCAACTTTACCGATGTGGACGACAAGATCATCCAGCGGGCCAACGCGCAGGGCCTGGCCTCCGAAGTGATCGCGGAGCGCTACATCCGGGAATTCGCCGAGGACAGCGCGGGCCTGGGGCTCGCCTCTCCCACGCATGAGCCGAGAGCGACGGCGCACATCCCCGAGATTATCGCGTTGATCCGCCGCCTGGAAGAAAAGGGGCTGGCCTATCGGGTGGAAGGCGACGTTTTTTTTTCCGTCGATCGCTTCCCGGGCTACGGCAAGCTCTCCAAGAAGCGGATCGAAGAGCTGGAGGCGGGCGCGAGAGTCGAGGTGGACGAGCGCAAGAAGAAGCCGATGGACTTCGCCCTCTGGAAGGCGGGCAAGCAAGGCGAGCCCTCCTGGGAAAGTCCGTGGGGCCGCGGGAGGCCCGGCTGGCATATCGAGTGCTCGGCCATGAGCACGAAATACCTGGGACAGCCCTTTGATATCCACGGCGGCGGGGGCGATCTGGTCTTTCCCCATCACGAGAACGAGATCGCCCAGTCCGAGGGCGCCTTCGATCTGCCGCTGGCGCGCTACTGGATGCACAACGGCTTTTTGCGCAAGGACAGGGAGAAGATGTCGAAGTCCCTGGGGAATATCGACCCGGTCCGGGAGGTTTTGCGCCGCCATGAGGCGGCGGCGCTGCGCCACTATTTTCTCGCCAGCCACTATCGCAGCCCGCTCGACTTCTCGGACCAGGCCCTGGAGGAGGCGGGAAAGGGCATGGAGCGGGTTTACGAGACGATGGATCGGCTGGATCGCTCGGTTCCGGCCAACGGCGAGCTGGCGCCGGAGCCCCGGCTGCTGGAGGGATTTCGCCGCGAGATGGACGACGACTTCAACACGCCCCGGGCCCTGGCGTTGATCTTCGACGAGATCCGCTCGCTCAACCGCATGCTGGACGAGGACAAACGCGAAGGTCTCGGGTCCCGCGTGCTGGCTTTGAAGGTTATCGGGGAGACGCTCGGGTTGTTGCAGGAAAGCCCCGGCGCCTTCCTGCAAAGAAAAAAGGAGCGCTGGATACGCGGCCGGGGAATCTCTCCGGATGTCGTCGAGGAGTTGATTAATAAGAGAGAGCGGGCGCGCAGCGCGAAGCAGTGGCAGGAGGCGGACCGGATCCGCGCGGAGCTGCAGGAAAAAGGCATTACCCTTGAGGATACCCCCGGAGGCACCCTATGGAAGGTAAGATAGAGCCCGTGCATCGGAGCCCATGGCCGTGTCTGGCGCTGGCGGCCTCCCTGACTCTCTTTTGTGCGGCGCCCGGTTTCGCCCAGGAGCGGCCGGCGGGCGCGCCCGAAGAGGCGGCCCAGCTCCGGCTGCGCAAGACGCCGAGCAAGACGCGCGATTACCGCGGCAAGGCCGTCGAGGGCGAAGAGAGGGTCGTCAAGCAGGGAGACTCGCTCTGGCGCATCCTGATCGAGGAAAAAGGGCTGTCCGACAAGCGCTTCAACCGCTACCTGGTCATCGTCGGCGGCTTGAACCCCAACCTCAAAAAACCGGACATACTCCAGGTCGGCCAGACGATCTTCATCCCGATCCGGCCGGATGAGATCCTGGGCATAGAGGTCCCGAGCACGGCGAAAGGCGAGGCGAAGATTTACCGCGTCAAGCAAGGCGACTACCTGTTCAAGATTCT
>JACPDC010000081.1 GCA_016184235.1 Deltaproteobacteria bacterium
GTTCCCGACAATCCGCGTGTTGGAGCCGCGACTGACAAACACACCGCGCCGGCCGTTGTTTTGAATGGTGTTCGAGCCTGCGACCAGATTGCTGGCTGAGCGGATGCCAATAAACGCGTTGGAGCCGCCGATCACATTAATCCCGTCGTCGGGATTGTTTTGGATCGTATTGTTGACGATGATGGCATTGGCCTGGTTATGAATCCCGATTCCGCTGGTCCCGACGTTGTGGATTAAATTATCGTCGATCGTCGCCGACCCGCCGCGAAAGACATGTACGCCTTCTTGACCTCCGGTGATTGTGAAGCCTTTAATCGTTATATTGCGGCCTCTTATATTCACAGTGGGCTGGTTGGGATTTGGGCCGCTGATCGTGGCGCTCCCCTGCCCGTCGATAACGAGATTCCTGCGCCCGTCCCCAAAGACCACATTCTCGTTACACGTGCCGCTCACCAGGAGCGTGTCGCCCGGGTTAAGCTCGTCCAAGAAATGCTGAAGGCTTTGGCCGGGCTGCGAGCCGCATGTGCGCTTCTTGGTCTCTGCCATGCCTGTAGACGGCAGAAGCCAAAGAAGCCCCACCCCAAGAGTTATCAAAAGACGCTTTGTGCTAATCTGCTGCATGAAGACTTTCCCTCCTTTTGTGTTTTAAATCTCGCTCGATATTCGATCCAATCGCATACGACCAAAGTCCCATCTCGAGTTACGAGCGTGTCTGCGACCTGCACCGGATATAGGCGGGCCCCAAAATCAGGCGCAAAATAACCGCACGGAGTCTCAATGTCAAGAAAAAAAGACACTCTTAGAGCCGCGTGCTGATGACATTCAAACGCGCGGCCTGCGGTATTTTTGCTTGGAGTGCGCGCTCGGGTCAGGTAAAATAAGGCGCAACAGATAGAGTTCCTGGCGAATCTCCATGGAGCGAGAAAACAAAGCCGTTGTAGAATTTATGAACTCGCGTGGCCCGGTGAAAATTTCTTTTCTTCTGCTGCTCGTCACTCTATTTCCTGGCGGAGTCCAATCCCCCGGGTCCGGTGCCGAAGGCCACGACCCTGGTTGGAGGCCCCATGGCCGCCGTGCCGTTCGAGATCGAAGCGCTCAAGCGAAACTGGCGCAGGCGCATCGAGGCTATGCGCTCCGCCGGTGAGCTTCCGATCATCGATATCGAATCCAGCTTCGATGTCTCAACCTTCGATCCTTCCGACTATGCCAGGGCGATGGACGAGTACGGCATCGCCCTGATCGCCTTCTCCCCGCAAGGCCAGAGTTGGACGGAGAGCGCGCGGGTGGTTGTGGCGTTGGATCCGTGGCGCTACATCCCGACGACGACCGCGGGTGTTCCCCCCTTATGGCCGAAGGAGGGAAAGGAGTTCCTGGAGAAAACCGCCAGGCAGGTTCGGAGCGATCGATACCCCCTCATGGGAGAGTTTGAATTCCGCCACTACCCGTCGCCGCGGCAGCTCGCTCGAAACGGCGCGCGGCGCGACATCGAGGTGGCGCTGGACGGCCCGCTGGGGCATGCCCTCTTTCGCCTGTCCGAGGAAACGCTGGCGCCGTTCCAGATTCACTACGAGATCGAAGATAGACTCTTGCCGCCCTTGGAAGCCATGCTCAAGCAGTATCCCAAAGCGAGGGTGATCTGGTCCCACCTGGCCCAGATTCGTTATCGCAGCCGGAGCAAGATCTACGGGCCCGCTTATGTCCGAAGACTCATCGAAAGCTTCCCGAACCTCTATTTCGATACGGCATTCGGCGGTCCCAACAGCAGGTATCCGGCCAGCGGCGAGTTCCACGCTACGATCTGGGATCGCAGTGCCGGCGGCATCCAGAAGGAATGGGCAAGGCTGATAGCGGACCATCCATGGCGCTTTCTGGCGGCGCTGGACATCGGCGGAGACCGCATGGACAGGCTGGGCGAGCAAAGCCAAAATCTGCGCCGCTTCCTGGACGCGCTGCCGTCCTCCGCCCGCCCGATTGTCGCCTACAAAGGCGGTTGGAGGCTTCTCTTTAACGAAGAGATCTAACCGGGGGAAATCGTCTCAGTCCTTCTGCGTAAACTGCCTAAGGCCCGCGCGCGCCGAAAATTGGATGCATACGACCAACACAACGGAGAACCGGAGTTTGGAGACCATGGGTCGAAGGTACGCGGCGTTCCATAAGCCTGTCAACCGGCGGTAACCTCCTTACTACAGCCAGCCGTGAGGAGACACCTCGGGGATCAACTTGCGCGAGATGTGTTTTCGGTTGTCAGCATAAATTCTCATCCCCAATCTAACCTTGTCCAGGTAATTACCCGATGTGATTCTCAGGTATCTGCCCCGTGAAAGTTACAGAATTTACCCCATTGATGAACCGCCGGCTTCTCAATAATATGCCCTTCGCAAGCTGGGAATCAGCGGATAGATGCGGAGACCCGACATGGCTTTGCCAGTGCCATTTTATGACACCCCTCCCGGAAATTTACATCGCGGCGACTCCGGACATGCCGCGCCGAGGCCCTTTTTCACAAGAAACAGGAAATGGCACGGGGGTTGCTAAACCCTATCGGCAGGAGCGGATTTTTTGCAGTATGCGTACAGGACACTTTAGCCTCAAACCTCGCTTTTCACGCCGATCGTCTGCTGCTCTCGTCGGCCTCTTGATCTCCGGCCTTCTGAGCGGCTGCGCGGCCGTGGGATTGACCCTCTTCGGAGTTGGCGCCGGGGTGACAACGGGCACGGCAGTTTCTTACACCCTGGACGGCGTCGCCTATCGGACATTCACGGCGCCTCTTCCGCGGGTGAGAAGCGCCACTCTGACGGCCCTCAATAATATGGGGATCCAGGTGAACGACAAGCTAAAGACCGAACAGGGAGAGACCATCAAGGCCGCGGGGACCGACAGAGAGATCGAAATCGAGCTCGAGGCGGTAACCCCGAAGACCACGCGCATAAGGACGGTGGCCAAGCAGGGATGGTTTTTCAAAGATCGAGCTACGGCCACAGAAATCATCCTGCAAACCGAGAAGGTCCTTAACGGAGCCTGAGGCGCAAGACAGGAGGAATTATGATGATAAAAAGAATGGCTTTGACTCTTTGCCTTTTGATCATCGGCGCGATGCTGGGCCAGGCCCGGGCGCAGGCCCAGACGGCGACAACTTCGACTGTGACGGGCGAGGCGTCCCGCATGGATCAATTGGCGGCAAATCAGGGAGGGGCTAAGGTCACGGATAAGATCAGCTCCGATTTCAGCTCTTTTCTTGGCGCCGACTCAAAAACGGTGGTTACCGGCCTCAGGAACGGGACTCCCATTGCATTGACGACGACCACGCCTGGCGCCACACCGGGCGCACCGCCCGTCACCACGACCACTACCATCACGCCCCCGACCGGGAAAATGGGCTTCGGCAATGTTTTCATCTCCTTGGCGCTGGCCAAGCAGCAGCTCAGCCAGGTAGGAATCACCCAGCCGACACCGGCCCAGCTCCAGGCGGCCCTGACGGGCGGGAGCGTAGCCACAGGCACAGGTCTAACGGCCACGACGACGAATCTGCAAGGTATCTTGACCATGAGGAGCGAAAATATGGGTTGGGGACAGATCGCTCAAAGATTGGGAGTCAGGCTCGGCACCGTGATGAGCGGTCTCAAGTCAGCGAACCACAGTATAGCCACGCAAACCACCTCTTCGACCGGCAGCGGCGCGGTCAGCGCCGGCGGCCAGCACGGAAGTTCGTCTCAAGGAGAAGTGGTAAGCGCGAGCGGCAGATCCATGGCGACCTCCGGGAAAGGGGCTTCCGGAAAAAGTGCCACAGGCGAAGGAATCGTCACCGGCTCCGGCCGCTCCGTTGGCTCTACCGGCGGCATCACCACCGGCCGGGGACAGGGCAGCGTCGTCTCCGGCGGCAGGCGCAATGGCAACGGCTCCGCTGGGGCGGGCCACGGCCGCGGCAACAAATAGCCGCGTCACACTCTTCGATGCTCCGGCTGAAAGCCCGACCGGCGCGGGAGGAGTGAAGCTCAGGTAAAGACCCTAAAGAGCAAAAATTAGACTCAAGCCCTGTTGGAACCGGAAGCGCTCTAAAATATCAGCGGCTCCCGGCAGTTAGGCGAGCCTGGATTTGGCGTTTGTAACTTGATCGGAGGTTTAACGTCTAATAGGTCAGGGAAAGGAGACATCTCCATGAAGATCATATCCGGCTCTTGGAAAACCGTCTTGTTCCTTGCGGCAGTTACCCTTCCCGGCTGTGTTGCAGTGGTCGAAGACAGGCCGAGGCGCGAGGTTGTGGTGGTCGATTCCGACAGACACGGCCCTCCGCCCTGGGCCCCTGCGCATGGCTGGCGGCGCAAGCACGAGACATTCCATTATTACCCCGTTGTCCAGGTCTATTACTTTCCTGCCAACCGGACGTACTACTGGCTGGAAGCCGGGCAGTGGCAAGTCGGCGTGCGGTTACCGAGTCGCTACGTCATACAGGAGCACAAAATGGTCGCCGTCGACCTGGACGACGAGCCCCACAAACACCATCACAAGATCAAGACCCAATATCCCCCGGACTATTTCGAAAGGGGGAAAGGAAAGGGAAGAGGGAGAAGCTGAAGAATAATGAGCGCGGCTATTTTAAGATCTCCTTGAGCCTCTCCTTCATCGCCGGCTCCAATTTGAAAATCTCCCTGATATTCTCTTCCAACTCCTCACCCGTCAGGGGGTTGATATCCAGCCTGGACTTTTTTGTATCGGCGAGGAATTCGGGGTCTTTCATGGTGTCGGCATAGGCCTTGCGCAGGAGCTGCACCCGCTCCCTCGGGGTCCCGGGAGTCAGAACATAGGGGCGCACGCTCGGCCCATGGACCCGAACGACTGTCTGGAGCAATTTCTTACCCTCGTCGGTTTTGGCTAAATGGAGCGCCACGGGAATCTTGGCAAGCTCCGGATGGGATTTCATGGCCGCCTGCAAAACGATAACGGCGTCTCCCGACTCATATTCCTTGCGCCACGTCACCTTCAATGACTCCCAGGAATTGCTCACCCCCGAAACCTCGCCGCTGTTGAAGGCGAGGCGAATGTCGGCCGTGCCCTTATAGCCTGAGACGATCCGAACCGGGAGACCGATGGTCGCCCTCAAGACATGCGGAATGTCATCGGTGCCGCCGCCCGGGGTCACGCCGCCGAAGGTGAGCACTTTCTTGGAGGCTATCCACTGCTCGACATCGGTAATCCCGGCGGAGCGATGGACTACGACCAGGAAATGGTCCTGGGCCGGGACCCCCAGATAGTCGAATTTGAGCGAGTCAAACTCGATCCCCGGCTTGCCCAGGAGCTGCTGCAAAAACAGGCCGCCGAGAAAATGGCCGATCGTAAGACCGTCCGGTTTGGCCACCTTGTAGAGATAATTGGCCGAAATCACGCTGCCGGCGCCGGTCATGTTCTCCACGACGACAGCCGGGTTCCCGGGGATATGCTTGCCCATGTGACGGGCGATGGCGCGGGAGTAGACATCATAGCCGCCGCCCGCCGAGAGCCCCACGATGAGGCGGACTGTCTTCCCTTTATAAAAGTCATGAGAAGATGCGTGGGCGGAAATCGAGGCAAGAAGGGCGATTGCGGTTATGAGCCATCTTGTTTTCTTCTGCATGGCCTATTCTCCTCTCCCAAAAATAAAGCCCGGCCAGGGAATCCCGGTCCGGGCTGGTGTAAAACGAATCAAAGATGTGATCGGTCTGAATGCCCCGGCTTCAGCTGGAAGGGCCCGAAACCGGACCCAAAACGGGCCTAGAAATAGGCCGGATCGAGGACGGGTGTCAAGCGGAATCGTGGGTTGTCAATCGTGCTTCAATTTTCAATAATCACTTCGACTCTACGGTTCCGGCGCCGCCCCGCTTCGGTGTCATTCGAGGCTATGGGAGACTGCGTCCCCAGACCTCGCGTGGTGATTCGGCTCGGGCCGATCCCGTTCCGCTCCAGCGACCCGGCTACGCTTTGGGCCCGCCGCTCCGAGAGTTTCTGGTTGTAGGCCTCCTGCTCGGGACGCTCCCGGCTCGCGTGCCCCTCGACCGAAACCCTTCTCCCGGGCGCCTGGTTTTTCAAGATCGCGGCGACCTGGCTGACGCGGTCGCGTCCTTCCGGAGTGAGATCGGCGCTGTCGAACTGGAAGTTGACGCTGGGAAGGTTCACGGCCACGCCGCGGTCGGTTTCCCGCGCCTCGATATTGCGCCGTTTAAGTTCCTCGATGATGGCCTGGTTTTTAGCTATCTCGCTTCTCTGTTCTTCAATGCGCCGCTGCTGTTCCTGCTGTTTTTGCTCCTGGCCCTGCATCTGGTCTCCTATCAGGGCCCCCGTACCCAACCCCAGGGCGCCGCCGATCGCCGCCCCCGCGCCGGGATGTCCGACGGCGCTGCCGATGATGCCGCCCGCAGCCGCCCCTCCCAGGGCGCCGATCCCGGCCGCTTTCTCCCTTGTGGTCAGCGGAGTCGAGCAGCCCGCCAGCGCGGCGAGAACCAACATCAATGGAAGTCCCAAGAAACACCGCTTCGACCTGTTCTTCATTTTGAACCTTCCTCTACCCGGAGGGTGCTTTATTGTTAGACGTTTTTCAACCCCAATTGTTCAGTTGATTTCGTTTGCCTAATAATTGTACATTGCGCTTTTTACATCACCGGGGAGCTCTGTCCCAAGCGTCGCTGACCCGGAAGGAGGAGCCGATGAACAGCAAGTTCCCGACCGTCGACGCCGACGGCCATCTTGAAGAAGTCCACGTCAATTGGAAAGAACGATTGCCGCAAAAATATCAGGCGATGGCGCCCGAGCGTCGCCCGGCGGGCAACGGCCAATCGCGTCTCTTCATCGAAGGAAAGGCCTGGCCCAAACCCAGCGGTCCCGGCCTGGGCGTCGGTGGACCCTACAGCCGCCCGCATCCGCGGCGCGAGGGAATGAAAGATCCCAGGGCGCGGCTCGTTGACATGGACAGCGAAGGGATTGACGTCGCCGTGCTCTTTGGGGGCAGCTTTGCAGGAACCATTCCGGCGCTCGAAGATGCCGCCTTGGCGATAGAACTGGCGCGCGCCCGCAATACCTGGGTGGCGGAGTACTGCGCGCAGAATCCGTCACGTTTAAAAGGCACGGCGGTGCTGCCGCAGCAGGACATTCCCGCGGCTGTCGCCGAACTCAGGCGGGCCGTGACCGAGCTGGGATTTGTCGGCGTATCCCTGCTGCCTAATCTGCGCGGCCGTCATATGGCGGATCCCTACTTTTTCCCCATCTACGAGGAGGCGGAGCGCGTGAACGTTCCCATCTGCGTCCATATGTTTCTGGGGCGCTACGGGTCGGAAGCCACGGGCACCACGCGGGTCGACAAGTTTTTTTACTCCCATCTCTTCGGTCACGTCTTCGAGCAAATGATCGCGCTCTCCGTGGTCCTGGGCGAGGGGCTGCTGGATCGTTTTCCGAAGCTCCGGTTCGTCTTTCTGGAATCCGGCTGCGGCTGGGTTCCCTACTGGTTCAACCGTCTCGACGAGCACCAGGAGGTGCTCGGCGTCCAACTGCCGGCTCTCAAGACGAAGCCCAGCGAATCGCTGCGACGCGGACAGCTCTATTTTTCGTGCGAGCCCGACGAGACCGAGCTGGCCCATGTCGTGGACACGATCGGGGATGACTGGATCGTGTTTGCCTCCGACTACAGCCACTTCGACAGCCGGTTTCCCGGCGCCTCCGAGCCGATTGTCGAACATTCGAAACTGGGCGACGTCTCCAAGCGAAAAATCCTCAACGACAACTCTCGCCGCCTCTACCCGCTGGGTTGATAAGGAGAAAGAGATGCTGTCAGGACAACGATTGTCTCTTGGGTTTCTCGCGCTGGTGCTCCTCCTGGCGCCGTCTTCCGTCAACCCCGCCGGTCTTGAAAACGTCAAGATCGGGATTCCTTCTATGACCGTGACTACAATGCCACTGGCGGTTGCGAAGGATCAAAAATTTTTTCAAAAGGAGGGGCTCAATGTCGAGATGGTCCTGATGCCCGCGGCTATGAACATCAAAGTGCTTCTCGCCGGCGATATCCAATATGCCACGACCGTAGGCTCCGCGGTGGTGGCGGCGGTGCGCGGCATTAACACGCGCGTGGTGATGTGCTTTGTCGACCGGCCGCTTCTCGACCTGGTCGGCAGATCGGAGATCGGCTCGATTGCGGAGCTGAAGGGAAAATTAGTGGGGATCTCCTCGCGCGGGGGGCTCCATGACGTCACGATGCGGAGCATTCTCGCCCAGTCCGGGGTGGATCCTTCCCAGGCGACGCTTCTCGCGGTAGGCACGCAGGGCTCCATGTTCGCCGCCCTGAAGGCAGGCCGCATCGCGGCCGGGCTGCTCAATCCGCCGCATAACTTTCTCGCTTACCGGGAGGGGCTGAAGAATCTGGGATTCGGCGGCAACTACGTCCGGCTTCCCAGCACCGGCCTGGTGACCATGCGGGAACACCTGGATCGCTCTCCCGATCAAGTCCGGCGCATGATCCGCGCCCTGGCCCGCGCGCGCGCCTTCGCCCGCGAGAACAAACCCGCTACCGTGGCGATCCTCAAGCGCTTTCTCAAACTGGATGACGAAGATCTGACAGCGAAAATCTACGATTATCACAGGAAGGCCGAAACGCCGGACGGCCGGATCGACGCCGCTCTCGCCGCCGAAACCGTCCGCGACACCCGCCAGGCCGAGGGGATCACGCGCGAGATCGATCCGAAGCAAGTTTTTGATTTTTCCTATGTGGAACCTACCCGTTGACGAGAGCGGCTAAAGGAGGCGTCTCATGGCGTTCAAGATCAACCATCTTCATATCAAGACCTCCGACCCGCAAAAAACCGTAAAGTGGTTTGTCGATAACCTCGGCGCCAAGATCGTTGCCGAACATCTAAGCGCGGAGACCGTCGGCTTCCGGGTCGACCTGCACGGGCTGCGGCTGAACGTGACGGGATTTGTCAAAGGGCAAAGACTGGAGCAGCACTTCGGCATGGAGCACCTGGCCCTGGACACCGACGACCTCAACGACACCGTGGAAAAAATCAAAGCGAGCGGCGCGCGCATCCTGGAGCAGCGCCAGCTGCCAGACGGCCGCCGCGTCTGCTTCTTCGAGGGGCCGGAAGGAGTCCGGCTCGAGGTGATGGAGATAAAGAAGTAGGGGGAACTCGATGCGGATCATTGATATCGACGGCCATGTGCGGGAGGCGGACGACCTCTGGGAGCGTTACTTGGAGCCGACGTTTCGTCATCGAGCCCCGAAGGTTCAAAGGGTCCCGAACGGCCAGCTCCTCTTTCTTCTCGAAGGGGACCGCTACCATCGTAAACCGGAGGAGTCTCCTTTCAAGATAAAGCGCGACGACTCTACTGCCAATCCTCACAGGGAGCGCGGGATGGACCCGAATTCCCGCCTGAAAGACATGGACCTGGAAGGGATCGAGTGCGGCATGCTTTTTCCCTCGGCAGGACTTTATCTCCCGTCGGTCGAAGAGGAGCCCTACGCCGCGGCCCTTTGCCGCGCCTATAACAACTGGCTCTTCGATTATTGTCGCGCCAATCCCAAGCGTCTTCTCGGCGTCGGCGTGATACCGGTCCAGGATATCAAGGCGGCCGTGGAGGAAACTCGTCGGGTAGTGTTGGAGCTCGGCTTCAAGGGCGTCTTTGTCCGGCCCAACCCGGTCAAGGGACGGACTTTGGACGATCCTTACAACGATCCCTTTTTCGCGGTCGTTCAGGAACTGGGGATTCCCCTCATGGTCCACGAAGGCTCCGGGGCCTATCTTCCCACGGCCGGAGCGGACCGCTTCCCCGGGCAATGGTTTTTTACACACACGGTTTCTCATCCCTTTGAGCAGATGCTCGCGTGCCTGAGCCTGATCTGCAAGGGAGTCCTGGAGAAGTTTCCGCAGCTGAAAGTGATCTTTCTCGAATCGGGCGCCGGCTGGCTCCCTTACTGGCTCTGGCGCATGGACGAGCATCACGAAATCCTGCCCTTCCAGGTCCCGTGGCTCAAGATGAAGCCCAGCGAGTATTTCCGCCGCCAGTGCTACATCTCGTGCGAGCCCGACGAGGACAATCTGGGTGATGTGGTTCGAGCGGTGGGAGAAGAGCGGCTTCTCTTCGCGTCGGACTATCCCCACTGGGATGCGACCTTCCCCGGCGCGCCCAAGAAAATAGTCGACCACTCCGACATCAGCCCGGAGGCAAAGAGAAAAATCCTGGGCGAAAATGCGCTGAGACTTCTCGGTATCTAACCTTCCCGAACAAACAGCATGCTTCTGTCGCCGCTGCGCCATCGGGACTTTCGTCTCTTCTGGACCGGATTGCTCCTGTCCGGGATCGGGAGCCAGTTCACGACCGTCGCGATGGCCTGGCAGATTTATGAATTGACCGATTCGCCGCTGCAGATCGGTCTGCTCGGGCTGGCCCGCGCGCTTCCGCAGGTGGTCTTGCTGCTTCTCGGAGGGCTGCTGGCCGATGCGGTAAACCGCCGCAAGCTCATGATGTGCACGCAAACTAGCCTTTTCCTGGTCTCCGCCACGCTCGCGTTCTTGACGCTCGCGGGCAGGACAACACCCCTGATGCTCTATATCACGACCGTCCTGCTCGCCCTTTTCAGCTCGCTGGAGGGGCCGGCGCGCAACTCTTTGGTTCCGAGCCTGGTGCCGCGCGAACAGTTGGCGCAGGCCTTGGCCCTGAACAGCTCCCAGCGACACATCGCGGTGATCGCCGGGCCCTCCCTGGCCGGGCTGGTCTTGGCGCTTCTGGGCCCGGCCGCGTGCTACGCGGTGGACGCGTTCTCCTGGCTGGTCATGCTGCTATCGCTCTCGCTCCTGCAAACCGAGCTGCAAGAAGGCAAGGGATGGGGCGCGATCTCGATCAACTCGCTACGCGAGGGGCTGGCATTTGTCTGGGGCCACGCCGTTATCTTCCCGCTGATGGTGATGGATTTTGCGGCAAATTTCTTCGGCTCGTCCAAGGCGCTGCTGCCGATCTACGCGCGCGACATACTCTCGGTGGGCCCGGAAGGTCTCGGGGTGCTCTACTCGGCATCCGCCGTCGGCTCTCTTCTCGCGGCCGCCGGCATGAGTCTCTCCGGCCGGGCGCGCCATGCCGGCCTCTGGATCCTCGTCGGCGTCGGGATTTACGGGACCTCCACGGCGCTGTTCGCCGGGTCGCGCACGTTCTGGCTCTCCGTGTTGTTGCTTGCGAGCGCCGGCGCGGGAGACACGATCAGCGCCGTTCTACGCGGCACGATCAATCAGTTGAGCGCGCCCGACGAGCTGCGGGGCCGGATGGTCTCGATCAACAGCATCTTCACAAACAGCGGGCCGGGACTCGGCCAGTTTGAGTCCGGCCTGGTTGCCGCCTGGCTCGGCGCCGAACTGTCGGCGCTGACCGGAGGGCTGGCGACCTTGGCCATCCTCGGCGTGGTGGCGGCGGCTTTTCCGAACATCCGCCGCTATCAGATTGGAACCGGCTCCCGCTAAAACAGGGGTAAGGGCCCGGGGGCTTTTGGAATTTAAAACCGGCGGCGGCTTAACCTTCCTTGCCCTCGCGCTTCTCGCGCAGCTTCCTGAGCAGCTCTTCCAGGGAAGCGTTCCGTAAGATCCGGCTGAATTGCGATTGATAGTTGCTGACCAGGCTCACGTGATCGATGACCAGGTCATAGACCTTCCACTGTCCGCCGACGAGATGAAGCCTGTAACGAATAGCGATCGGCCCCCCTTGGCCTCCGACCACCTTGGTATCCACGTCGCCATAATTGTTGTCTATTTGCTCACGGCCGTAAACGATGCCTTCGCCGCGATACGATCCGATCTGACCCAGGTACGACCCCTCTATGAACTGAGTAAAGGCGGAGACAAACTCATTCCGTTTCCCATCGAGATTATGCCAGTGACTTCCCAGGGACCGCCGGGCCATTTCTGCAAAATCGAAGCGGGTCGAAAGAATCTGTCGAAAAAGAGCCTTGTTTCTCTCGATGTCTTCCACGCTCCGGATGGTCTGCATCACCTCCATGACGCGGTCGATGGTTCCCTGAAGTTGCTGTCTGGGGGTGTCCGCAAAGGTTTTTGGAACGGGGCAGGTGAAGAGCGCTAACGCGATCAGCCCCGATTTCAGGTATAGGTTTCTCCCTAACATGCAAAAACTCTCCCTCGCTGATATTTCCCCTCTGCGATTCAGGGGATGTGAAACGGGTACCGGTGCTTGGAGACGGCTGCGACTGCCTTCAGCACCGTTCCTTATGATGATTAGATGCGAATATGAGGAAAAAGATGCAGTAGACGCGCGCGATTTAAACCATATCAGTCAACGAGCTCGGTAGCAAACGAATTCAAACAAAAAGGCCCGGGCTCTTTCGAGCTCCGGGCCTTTTCAAACTAAATCCGGCGGCGTCCTACTCTCCCATACGGCATCGGCCAATGTCGCAGCGCAAGGCACGCCTGATCTCAGGCGATGATCGGCTCTGATAACGGAATGTGACTGGGAATTTTGGGCACGCGCGTCCGAGGCTTGCCGTTCGCGCCGGCGTTGCCGGCGCCGAATAAGACCAGGCGTCCCTTGCCGGTGTTGCAGAGCTGATACGGCTCGCCCGACTTGAGCAAGACGGTGTCAAATTGCTTCAGCACGTGTTCTCCTGCGGGCGTTCGCACGGTGCATTCGCCTTCCAGGACCATAAAAGTGTGATCGTCGTTCTCATGATAATGCATATCGTCCTGGATATTGGGCTCGCAGTTGATAAGCCAGAAATACGCCAGGTCGGTCCTCCATAAGCTCAGATGGCGAATCTCCGGGTGCGCGCTGGCTTCGTCAAGCGGATTTTTCACTTCTACCATGATGACATCTCCTTTCTTGGGCTTGGATTTCACTCCTGGCTTTTTGGAGCGGGCCTCTCCTTGGGCCTTACCAGCCTGCCGTGGGTGCCGTCGCAATACGGGCGATTCTTCGATTTCCAGCAGGCACATATGGCGATGGTTTTCGGCGATTCGAATTCGAGGATGCAGGGGGTTATGCTGGTGACCACATGAGAACCGTCACAGAAAGGCGGGTTCTTCGTGCGGGTGCACCGACAATAGGCGATTTGTTTCGACACCTGCTTCACAATATAGGGCTGGATGAGATCTTCGTAGGCCAATTTCATATGGAGCCCCTTTCCCGGCTGTATGAAAACGCCTGTGACACTCGTCGCTTGCGACCTGCGTAAGAGTATCCAAGGGTGGTCGTAAAATAAGGCAAATTCATGGTCACCGTCAAGCCAAGAAAAAAGCCCGGCCGCCTATCGGTGTGGCGGATCGGGCCTTAGGCTAGCTGATGTCCAAGGCAAAACGGATGGCCTCGTCAATCTTTTGGATTTTCTCTGCCGACAGAACTGTGACTCGTTCCTTAATAAGGGACTTGGGCACGGTAGTGATATCGTCCAGGTTCACCACGCACCGGGCGGGCATTCCATCGCTCCGATCCAAGAGGACTTCCACCGGGATGTCGCGTATGGTGCGCGTTACCGGAGCAACCGTGACCGCAGCCCGGACACGGTAGGCTGAGTCCCGGCTTAACAGCACCGCCGGTCGCCGCCCTGCAGGCGGCGGCATCTCAACCCACCAGACCTCCCCCCGCTTCATCTACCACTTTTCTTTCGCTAGCCGCTTGGCAAGGAGCTTCGCCGAGGTCTCAGCCCAGTCCAGCTCTTCCGGCTTCTTGCGGTATCCTTCCATATACCGACGGTCCAGCTCTTTGGTCTCCAAGCTCTTCAAGCGCTGTTTGCAGGCCTCCCGAATAAAAGCGGCGCGACTCTCAGCGACTACACCTGCCGTGGTGTCGATTTGTTCCAGCAGCTCGTCCTCGATCGGGACCTGTACGATTTTCTTTGCCCTGCCCTTGGCCATAGCGCGTACCACAATTTATTGTGTAATTAATACCATAATGCCTTACCTAATTCAAATCCGGCGGCGACCTACTCATATCCTCGCCAGGCTCGGAATCTCAAATCGCAAATCTCAGATTGCAGATAAATCTGCGGAACGGAT
>JACPDC010000082.1 GCA_016184235.1 Deltaproteobacteria bacterium
GAGGTCTTGGGCATGGGATAGATCAAAGCGTTGGGAACGTTGGAATTGGTCCCCACTTCGATGGATTCGATCTGCTCGGCATGGAGGTTGTGCGTCTTGACCAGATCCAGAATACAATCCTGCGCCGGATGGGAGAGCGAGCCGGACGGATAGGGCTTGATGGAAATCCCGGGATCCTGCATGAAGTAGGGCTTCCCCAGCCGGCCGCTGATTTTTTTCTCGTCGTAGCCGCCGGCCATCGCGTTGAAAAATCCCCTTTTGGCCTCAAGGATGTTGTGGGCCGCGGTAAAGCCCTTCTCAGCCAATAGCGCGGCAGTCACCCCGTTCTGGGCGGCCCTTCCTGCATGCAAGGGTTTGGTCATGGTCCCGAAGTTCTCGCGCAGCCCGGACGACATGCTCGCGGCGATCCCCAGGGCGCGGGCGAGGGCTTCCTCTCTCAGGTTCAAGATCCTGCCCACCGCCGCGGCCGCCCCTAGGCCCGCGATGGTCGCCGTCGAGTGAAATCCGGACTGGTAGTGGCGCGGGTTGATGGCGTCCGCGATGCGGCACTCCACCTCCACTCCCAGGATATAGGCCAAAAGAAATTCCTGGCCGGAAATCTTTTCCCGCTCCCCCACGGCTAAGATCGCCGAAAGCACCGGCACCGTGGGGTGAGTGAGCAATCCGTAGACCGCCTCCTTGGAGGTGGAGAGTTGAGTGTCATCGTAGTCCATGGCATGGCCGGCCGCGCCGTTGGCCAGAGCGGCCATCATCGACGGGGCCATGGCTCCCGTCCCCGCAACCGTTGCCTCCTTCTTACCGCCGGATTGGCGGATCAACCCTTGCAGGATGCGAGAGCCTTTTTCAGTGCAGCCCGCCAGGGTGACGCCCAGCCCGTCCAGGATAAAACCCTGCGCCAGGCGAATGACCTCCGGGGGGATATCCCGGTAACGGGTTTCGACAACAAAATTGACAACTTCTTGCGTTAGTCCCATCGTCCTCTCCTTGGAAGGCACTCGGTGAATATGGAGCAAAGAGCGATAGCATCATTGAGCGCTTTTTTCCAGCCCGGCTCTCTATCGAAAAGCATGCCTTCTCGGGTAGCGAGGAGCGACCTTGACACTACTTCTATTTTATGAGTTAAAAGACGAATTGCTTACTCAGTGGGAGGAGGTTATCAAAAATGGAACAGGGAAGTTTGTTGAATAACAGATCGAGAGTTTCAGGGATCCGGTGGCTCCAGGGATGGATCATTTTTTCCCTTTACCTCTCTATCACCTTGACCTTCGGCGCTCTGGCCTCCGCCCAAGAGCCCTTCTACAAAGGGAAGACCGTCCGCATCGTCGTGGGCTTCGCGCCCGGAGGAGGGTTTGATACCTACTCTCGAGTCCTTGCGCGGCATATGGGCCGGCACATCCCCGGCGGACCTACCATCATCGTAGACAACATGCCGGGGGCCGCAAGCCTAGTCTCGGCCAACCACGTTTACAAAGTGGCGAAGCCGGATGGTCTCACCATCGGCCATTTCATAGGCGGCCTCTTTTTGCAGCAGCTGCTGCAAAAGCCGGGAGTTGAATTTGACAGCCGGAAGTTTGAATTTATTGGAGCCCCGGTAAGGGATCACCCCGCTTGCGCATTCACCAAGGCCAGCGGCATTACTTCTATGGAAAAATGGACGGCCTCCAAGACTCCGGTAAAATTGGGCGGCACTGGCGCCGGCTCCAACACCGACGACATACCCAAGGTTCTCAAAGAGGCGCTGGGACTCCCTCTGCAGCTCATAACCGGCTACAAAGGGACTTCGGCGGTCCGGCTGGCGGCCGACAGCGGAGAGCTCGCCGGCGGCTGTTGGGGTTGGGACTCCATCCGGGCAACATGGCGCAGCGCGATAGAATCGGGCGATGCGGTGGTGGTGCTGCAAACAACACCGGAACCCGCTCCGGATCTGGCAAAAATTCCTTTGGCTATAAACTTCGCCAAGACTGACGATGCCCGTCAGTTGATCCGCGTGGGAATCCACAACATCAGCGCGGTCATACGCCCGTACGTGCTGCCTCCCGCGACCCCCAAGGAGCGCGTGCAAATTCTCCAGAAGTCTTTCCTGGAAACGATGAAGGACCCGGAATTCCTGGCTGACGCAAAAAAGTCCAAGCTAGACGTCGAGCCTTTAGCCGGAGGGCAGCTGGGAAAAATGGTCGGAGAACTCTTCAAGCTGAAGCCGGGACTTGTGACCAAGCTGAAAGAAATCCTCCAGTAGACGAGAGGAAAGCCGCTGTCGATGTCGGCAGGCTCTGGAGGCCAGTTGCCAAGGAGGCCGGCAGCGATACCGAAGATTCGAAAGAAAACCCATGTTTGAGATGCTAGGCGCCTTTGTCTCTGGCTTCTACCAGGTTCTCACCCCTACTACCTTCGGCCTGATGCTCGTTGGCATAGCTGTTGGCTTCATTGTCGGGATTCTGCCCGGCCTAGGTGGACCCACCACCATGGCCCTGATGCTCCCCTTCATCTTCAAGATGTCAGCGGTGGAGGCCTTCGCCTTCCTCTTGGGCATGGCAGCGGTGACAGCTACCACCGGCGACATCACCTCCATCCTCTTTGGAGTCCCCGGTGAGCCGACCACAGCCGCAACCATAGTTGATGGTCACCCCATGGCGAAGAAGGGTGAAGCGGGACGGGCCTTGGGAGCCGCGCTTATGAGTTCCCTGGTTGGCGCTATCTTTGGCGCCCTCTGCTTAGCTCTAGCTGTTCCCATTGTCCGTCCTCTGGTTCTTACCTTTGGCTCGCCGGAATTTTTCATGATCGCACTTCTGGGCGTCACCTTCGTGGCCTCTCTCAGTGGAGGAGCCTTGGTAAAAGGTCTCATCTCAGGAGGATTGGGATTTTGTTTGGCAATGATAGGGCTTGATCCCATCTCTGGAATTCAACGCTTTACCTTTGGCCAGCTCTTCCTCTGGGACGGAATCGGGCTTGTGCCTGTAACCGTAGGGCTATTTGCCATCCCGGAGATCGTGGACCTCGCAGTCCAGGGGGGCAGCATTTCCAAAGAGAAGATAGGCAAGTTGGGAGGAGTGATGGAAGGAGTAAAAGACACCTTCCGCCACTGGTGGTTGGTTATCCGCTGCAGCGCCCTGGGTGCTTATATCGGTATCATCCCAGGGATGGGTGGTGGCGTGAGTCAGTGGATAGCCTATGCCCACGCTGTGCAGAGTTCTCCAAACAAGGAGCGCTTCGGCAGGGGCGCCGTAGAGGGAGTTTTAGGACCAGGCGCGGCCAATAACTCCACTTTGGGAGGCGCCTTTATTCCCACTGTAGCTTTTGGTGTCCCTGGCAGTGTGATCATGGCGATACTTCTTGGCGCGTTTATCATCCAGGGAATAGTGCCTGGCCCTGATATGCTCCTCCCTCCACCTAGAGGTAAGCTCGACCTTACTTTCTCCTTTGTTTGGATCATCGTTGTTTCCAATCTGATAACTGTGGGGATTTGTTTCCTGTTTCTAAACCAACTGGCAAAGGTCACCCAAATTCGCTCTAGCCTGCTCATGCCCTTTTTGCTGCTCCTGATATACCTGGGGGCCTTTGCGGAAAAAAATGCCTTTGAAGATATCATTGTTGTGCTGGTCTTTGGCGCGCTGGGTTGGGTGATGGTCAAGTTGGATTGGCAGCGGCCTCCTCTCCTTCTAGGACTCGTGCTCGGCCCGCTCATGGAGAATAGGCTCTTTCTGTCTACGGATAACTATGGCATTGCCTGGCTCTGGCGTACCGGAGTCCTTTTGCTTTTTGCCCTGACCCTGATTGGCATCTTTTACCCTATCGTTAAGGAAACATTGCAGAAGAAAGGGAAGGCCGACGTCCTACCTATGGCGCCTGTTGTGGTAAAGGAAGAAGAAAAAGGAGCGGTGAGGTTATGGGACACCCTCTTCACCCTTTTTATCGCCGTCCTTTTGGCCTGGGCACTGTTGGAGAGTAGGAATTTCGGTTTTCGCGCCGGTCTTTTTCCCTGGGCGATTGGCTTGCCAGTCTTAGCGCTAGCGATTGCGCAACTGATTTTAGAACTTACGGGCAGAGCCCGCAGAACTGTAGTAGTAATAGAAGGCTCGACCGACGGTGGGGCCGATCTACCAAGAGAGGTGGTTTATCAGCGGACGGCCAGCATATGTGGCTGGATCATCGGTTTCTTTGTGATGATATGGCTCCTGGGTTTTTCCATCGCCTTTCCAGTCACTACCCTTCTCTATCTCAAAATTGCCGGGCGAGAAAAATGGCCCATCACGATTATCCTGACTCTTCTCGGCTGGGGTTTCTTCTACGGTTTGTTTGACTACTCCTTGCACGTTCCCTTTCCCGACGGGCAACTCTTTCTCTGGCTGAAGTAACCGTAAGGGGTAAATCGTCAGGCGTGAGGAGACCACCTCACCCCTTACGCCTCGCGCCTCCCGCCCTATGAAGGGCCTGCCACAATCTTTCGGGCGTAATCGGCAAGTCATAGAGCCTCACCCCGACCGCATTGTAAACCGCGTTGCCGATCGCCGGGGCCACCGGAAGCAACCCGCCTTCTCCCATTCCTTTGGAGCCGAACGGGCCGGGGCCATTGCGGTTTTCTATCAGTATCGTCTTGAAATCCCGCGGCAGATCGCGAAAAGTCGGCACGCGGTAATCGACCAGGTTGGGATTGAGCAGCTGGCCATCCTTATAGATCATCTCCTCAAGAAGGGTATGGCCGATGGCGAACATGACCGCCCCTTCGTCCTGTCCTTCGCACTGCACGGGATGAACGGCCCTGCCCACATCCGCGATCGAGACATATTTCAAAACCCGGATCTCCCCGGTGCCGCGAGACACCTCGACCTCCACCGCGCCCCAGCTGACCTCCCAGAACGTGGTCGGCGAGCCCAACGCGGCCCGCCTGCTCTTCTTGTCCTGATAGGAGCCCCTGCCGACCAGGTCTCCCCCTCTGGCCCCGAAATGGCCCGTCAGGAGTTTTTCCAAGGAGATGCTTCGACCTGCGGGGCCGTGGACCCTGCCGTTCTTCAGCCTCAAGCGCTGCGGGTTGCTCCTCAGCTCTTTGGCGGCAAGTTTCAGCAGCTGCCTTTTCAGATCCTGGGCTGCTCTTTGCACCGACAAACCCATGACCACCATGGAGCTGCTGGCATTGGTGGCGGCGTCGTAGGGGGTGACATCCGTGTCCAACTGCGCCACGACGACACTGCCCAGCGGCACTCCCATCTCCTCGGCCACAACCTGACTGAGCGCCGTGCGCGCGCCCTGCCCGATCTCGACCGTCCCGGTGAGCAAGACAATGCTCCCGTCACAGTTCATCTTGACGGCGGCCGAAGCGACCTTATAGGTTCCGCCGCCGTCTTTCATGCAGCAGCTCAGCCCCTTGCCCGTGTCGGGCCTGCTCTTTTTCCCTCCCCAGCCGATCGCTCCGGCGGCGCGCCGCAAACCCTCTTTGAGATCGCAATCGACCGGCGTATCGCCGGGGGTGTAGCTCTCTCCTTTCTTGAGCAGGTTTTTCAAGCGGAAATCCAGGGCGTCTATGCCCAGTCTTCGGGCGATGATATCCATCTGCGATTCGTACGCCCAAGTGACCTGGAGAGTGCCAAAGCCGCGGAAGGCGCCCGCAGGGGCGGTGTTGGTGTAGACCGTGTAGGCGCTGGTCTTCATGTGCGGGACGCGGTAGGGGCCGAAACAGCGATAGCCCGCCTTCTGCGTCACGCGCGGGCCGGCGTCCGCGTAGGCGCCGGTATCCATGTAGATCTCACACTCCCGCGCCAGCAGCCGTCCGTCGCGGCTCACTCCGGTCTTGATCCGGAAGCGCGCCGGATGGCGCGTAACGGTCTTGAAGCTCTCCTCAACGGACAAAGCGAGCTTAACGGGTCGACGGGCCTTCCACGACAAGGCCGCGGCCAGCGGCTCCGCTTTGACCGAAAGCTTTCCGCCGTAGCCGCCGCCGACGTGAGGGACGATCACCCGCACCTTGTTGAGCGGCACGCGAAAAATGTCGGCGATGTGCTCCCTCAGCGTAAAGGGATCCTGCGTGGAGGCCCACAGCGTGATCCTGTCTCCCTCCACGTGGGCGACCGTGACATGAGGCTCCATGGAGAAATGCTGCACGCGCGGAAAGGTGAAGGTGTCCTCGAAGACGTAAGCCGATTTTTTGAATCCCGCGGCGACGTCTCCCTTCGAGTACTGGAACCGGTAACAGACATTGGTCCCCTGGAACTCCTTCGGCGCCTGATAGTGGTAGCCGTGGAGCTCCCCCCCGGCGATCGCGCTCTCGTGAACCAGCGCCGCATCGGGCCGGAGCGCTTCGTCGATGGAGGTGACCGCGGGCAGCTCTTCATACTCGACTTCGATCAGGGCCAGCGCCTCCTCCACCCCGGCCTCGTCCACTGCGACCACGGCGGCGACCGCATCGCCGGCATAACGGACCTTGTCGACCGCCACGATGGGCTGGTCCTTGTAAGCGGCGCCGTAGTAAAGATTTAACCCGCTCAGATTTTCTCGGGTGAGAACGGCAAGTACGCCCGGGTACCGCTCCGCCTTGCGCGCATCCACTCTGAGCACTCTGGCGTGCGGAAAAGGGCTGCGCAAAATTTTTCCATAGGCCATCCCGGGGAGCTCGATGTCGCCGGCATAGAGGCCCCGTCCGGTAACCTTCTCCTCTCCATCCACACGCGGATGCGCATGGCCGATGACCTTCAGCGCTGCTGATTTTTCCACGAAGCGTTCTACTTCGCCTCCTTGATCTCGATTTTACCCATGCGCTTGATGGCATCGGCCAGCATCTTTGCATCCTTGTCCCAGAACTTTTGGAACTCCGGAGCGTCCATGTAGGCGACAGGGGTCTGAAGCTTCTCCATGGCGCTCTTGAACTCCGGGTCGTTCACCGCCTGTCTGGCGGTATCGCGCAATTTTTTGAGCACCGGCTGGGAGGTCCCCCTGGGGGCGAAGACGCCGGCCCAGATGTAAAACTCGATATCGTAGCCGAGCTCCTTGAAGGTCGCGAGATCGGGAAGCGAGGCTACCCGCTTGGCTCCCCAGCCGGCAAGCGGCCTGAGCTTGCCGGACTTGATGTGAGGGATGACTACGGCGGGCCCGGAGGCGAGCGTGTCCACATGGCCGCCGAGGATCGCCGTGAGAGCCGGTCCGGCGCCGCCGTAAGGGATATGCTTGAGCTTAATCCCGGCGGCGTGCGCGAGCATTTCCGTCGCCATGTGCAGGGTCCCATAAACCCCGGACGAGGAAAAAGAGATCTCTCCCGGACGCTTCTTGGCCTCGGCGACAAATTCCTTGACGCTCTTCCACGGCCGCTCGGCGTTGACCACGAAGACCGTGGGATCGGCGGAGATCAGAGCGATAGGAAGCAACTGGTCCATGGTGTACGCCGGCTTGCGATCGAAGAGCTTGTCCGCCTCGGGGATGATAGAGATGCTGGAGAGCGCCATCAGGACGGTGTAGCCGTCGGGCTTGCTGTTGGCCACGTAGGACATCCCCACCGCGCCGGCCGCCCCGGTCTTGTTCACGACGACCACGGGACTCTTGAGGATCCTCTCCATGGCTGCGGCGACGGGCCGGGCCGTGAGGTCGGCAACGCCTCCGGGCGGAAAGGGCGCGACCATGGTAATAGTCCGGTCAGGGAATCGCTCCTGCCCAAATGCCGAAGGCGCCATTGCCAGGGGCAGGATCATAAGGGCAAGGACGAGCTGCATCCCTATGGATCTTCTTCGTCTGGAAATCGGTCCGCGGGCACAATTTGTCTTCTTCATGTTTACCTCCTAGAGATTAGAAATTAGACGTTACCTGGTTCTTTAGTCTCGGCCTCACCCTCCAGCCCGAGCTTCCGGCGCCATTCCGCCACCTTGGTGAAAAGCGTCCGAAGGCTCAACAGGATAAATCCCAGAGCCACCAAAAGCAGGACCAGGGAGATCGGCCGATGAAAGAAGATCGTGTAGCTGCCAGACGACATGGAGAGCGACTGGCGAAAGCTCATCTCGATCATGGGCGCCAATACCAACCCCAATACTATCGGTGCGGTTTCGAAGTCAAACTTGCGCAGCCCGTATCCCAACGCTCCCATGGCGCTCATGATCCCGACATCCACCACGCTTCCATTTACCGCGTAGACGCCGAGAACGCAAAAGACGAGGATCGCCGGGTAGAGGAGCGGATAGGGGATTCTAAGGACGTTCACGAAGAGCCCGACCAGAGGCAGATTCAAGATCAGCAGGACCACGTTTCCCACATACATACTGGCGATGAAGCCCCAGAAGAGCTCGGGCTGTTGCTGGATCAGGAGCGGACCCGGAGAGATCCCATGCACCATCATCGCCGCCAGCATGACGGCGGGAATCGGCCCCGAAGGGACGCCGAGGGCCAGCATGGGCACAAAGGCCCCGGAGGTGGCCGAGTTGTTGGCGGACTCCGGACCGGCGACACCCTCGACGGCCCCCTGACCGAAACGCTCGGGATGCTTGGAGAGACGCCGCTCCACGGCATAAGAGACGAAGGAGGAAATGATGTGGGCGGAGCCCGGGATGATCCCGATTAGAAAGCCGAGCAATGTGCCCCGCGCGATGGGCCATGTCGAATCGCGCCATTCCTGGCGTGACGGCAGCAGCTCCCGGAGCCTGGGCTTGATGACCTCCGGAGGCTTTTCCTGCCCGGCGGTCAGGAGGATCTCCGATAGACCGAAGAGCCCGACGGCCACCGGCACGACTCCGATGCCGTCTCCCAGCTCGACCAGGCCATAATGGAAGCGGAAGAATCCGGTCATGGGATCGATGCCGATCATCCCGAAGAGCAATCCCAAGGCAGCCATGGACAGGGATTTGAGCATAGATCCCCCGCTCATGAAAGCGAGCACGAGGAGGCCCAGGACGAGGAGGGCGAGGTATTCCGGAGGGCCGAAGCGCAGGGCGAATCGCGCCAAAGGCGGCGCCAGGAACATGAGCCCCACGACGCTGGCCGTCCCGGCAATGTAGGAGCCGACCGCGGCGATCGCCAAGGCAGGCCCGCCTCGCCCCTTGCGGGTCATAGCGTAGCCGTCGATGCAGGTCATGACCGAGGCCGCTTCGCCGGGGATGCGCATCAGAATGGAGGTGGTGGAGCCGCCGTACATGGCCCCGTAGTAGATTCCCGCCAGAAGCACGACCGCGGAGGTAGCGTCCAAACCGAATGACACAGGAAGGAGAAGGCTGATCCCCGCAAGCGGGCCGACGCCGGGCAGCACGCCGACCAGCGTCCCGATGATGCAGCCTACGAATGCATAAAGCAGCACTACGGGCGAAAGCGCCACTGAAAAACCGAGATAAAGATTCTGCAGGGTCTCGAGCATGAGCCGGGTCGCCGGGCCTTTTAGATCCCCATCGGCCCGATGGGGAGCGGCACACGCAGGAGCGTATAAAACAGGTAAAACGAGCCGAAGGCAACGGCCAGGGCGAGCGTGATCGTCAGCGCCCAGCTCCTTCTCTCAACGCATTTCAGCAGAAAAGCGAGCATCGTGAGGACCGTGAGACGATATCCGAGCCGTTCCATCCCAAGAGCGGCAAAGACGGAAACGACCAGAATCGCCGCGGCATGCCGCCACTCTCTCCGGGAAATCGACGCCAGCGGGGCCGCGCGCCCGCCGGTGCCGGCAATCAGCAGACCAAAGACCAGCAGGATCAGGGCGAGAAGCACCGGCATGTAGGCGGGCCCGGGCTGTCGGAAGCTCCCCAGGGGCAGACTCCTGCTCTCCCAGATCACCCCCGAGGCAAAGAGGACAAGCACGGCGCCTGAAATCCGGTCGGTCGTCAACATGAGAGGCGATTCGAGAATCAACCCTACTACAGCTCTCGGGAAACCACAAAGCAGTTTTCTAGCTTGACGATTGCCCGTAATGCTTCATCACCCAGGCCATTGCCTGCTCTTTGGTCCGGAGCTCCCCTTCGAGCTGCGCCTCCTCGACCTGATGGAGAATTTTTTGAAAAAGCGGGCCGGGGGTAAATCCCATTTCGATCAGCTCTCTGCCCCGAAGCAGCGGCTCAGGATGGATCTGCTCTGCCTTGAGCTCGGCCATCTTGCGCCTGCAGAAATCGTAATATTGGAGGTCGCCGTTGGCCGAGAGCGCGTCGATGCGAACGAGCTCCAAGAGCTCCTCGATGCCCTCCTCCCCCAGGAAACGCTTCAGGGTGCTCAAGCGCATCTTGGGCGCCTGGGTGTGGCGCAAATGGCTTTTCACCAGATAGGCCGCTCTCTCCCATACCGCGCGGCTCCGCTTCAGACGCTTGAGAATCTCCACGGCGATCTCCGCCCCCTTCTCGCTATGGCCGTAAAAGGTTACCCGCCCCGCCTCTCTCTTCACGCAGACAGGCTTGGCGATGTCGTGCAGGAGACAGCCGTAAGCCAGGCTCTCCGAAGGGTAAGGGGTGAGGTGCCCCAGCATCAGCAGGGTATGGGTGAAGACATCTCCCTCGGGATGAAAATCGGGGGTCTGCTCGACTCCTTTCATCGCCTCGATTTCCGGGAAAATCGCCCGGAGGAGCCCGGTCGCGTCGAGGAGCTCGAATCCCTTCTTTGCGCCGCCCTCGGTCAGGATACGGGTGACCTCCTCGCCGATCCGCTCCCAGGAGATCTGCGTGATGCCCGCCGCCTGCTCCGCAATGGCCCGAAGAGTCTCCGCTTCGATAGCGAAGCCGAGACCGGCGGCAAAACGCACCGCGCGCACCATGCGCAGGCGGTCTTCCCGGAATCGCGCCTGAGGATCGCCGATGGCCCGCACCACGCGGCGGCTCAAATCGTCCCTGCCGCCGACGAGATCGATAACCCGGTCGGCGACCGGATCGTACATCATGCCGTTGATCGTGAAGTCGCGCCGCAAGATGTCCTCTTGCAGGCTCGCGAAGCGCACATGGCTGGGGCGCCGCCCGTCCAGGTAAGGCCCGTCGTGGCGGAACGTCGCGACCTCAAAGGGCTCCCCGTCGATGATCACCAGGATGACGCCGAACTGCGTGCCGACCGCCAGGGTCCGGGGAAAGATTTCCTGCACCGTCTCCGGCCTTGCGTCGGTGGCGATGTCGTAGTCCTGTGGAGGTTTTCCCAGGAGATGATCGCGCACGCAGCCTCCCGCGAGATAGCCCTGATAACCTTTTTCCCTCAGGCGGCTGATGATGGAGACAGCTTTATCCCGGGCAGACACAAGAATACCTTCCTTCGAGATCCTCAGGCGGTGAGGGTACTCGAACCGCGGAAACTTATTCTAACGGAGAAAGGACGAACCGGGAAAGGGAGAAAAAGGGCTTGGCGGCTATTGGACAGGCACGGTCGAGCCCGAGATGAATTCCTGAACTTTCCCTTGAAGCTCTTGGAAGGTGAAGGGTTTGACGATGTAGTCGTCACAGCCCGCCTCGAGACAGGAGCGCAGATCGGACTCCCTGAAAAGCGCTGTCGCGGCCAAGATCGGGATGTTCTTGGTGTCAGGATGGGAGCGTATGGTGCGGGTAGCTTCCCAGCCGTCCATGCCCGGCATCATGATATCCATAAGGATAAGATGAGGCTTCTCCTGCATCGCCTTCTCTACGCCTTCTTTCCCGTGCTTTGCCGGGATGGCCAGAAAGCCCATCAGCTCCATTTGCCAGATGAGGAGCTCCCGCATGTCCGGGTGATCTTCGACGACAAGAACCTTTTTCATTGGCGAGCTCATCCTTCCCCTGCTCGGCGACAGGCAGACTTACTGACCGCCACTGGGCTGCAATATTGAGCCCAGGATACAGTACCTCCTTCCTACTGTCAAGAATTTTCCTGCCCGGAGCAGGGCCGAAGAACACGGCTCTTTCCAACCCTGAACTTTCCGCGCCGCGCCGGCGCCTGGAGAGCGGTTGTAGGCCTCAGGCCGGGGGCTTTTATCTCGCAATGGATAATGGTATGGTGCGGGACCTTTGCTTTTTTATTTTTTATGAAGGCCAAACTGCATCGCCTCTGCAAATTGATCGTCGGCGGGCTCCTCATCTTGTTGGGAATCATAGGCTGGCTTCTCCCCATTGTCCCCGGAACGCCTTTTATCATCCTGGGACTGGCGATCTTATCCACCCAGTCCGAGTGGCTGAGAAACCGCCTCAAATTGCTCAGGCGCCGCTTCCCCCGTCACGCGGCCCGGCTCCGGCTGTTGAAGCAGACTCTCACCGCTAAACTCAGGGGAGAAAGCGCTTCCTGATTCTCCTATTGCTTGGGCTGGCTTTTCTCCTGATTCGCCACCACGACCACGATAAGCTTTTCCGGCTGCAGATAGCGCTGGGCCGCGCGCAAGACGTCCTCGCGGCGGATAGCGCGGATCAGATCCGGGTAGCGGTCCGGATAGTCTGATCCCAGCTCGAAGAACTCCACCTGGGCGAAGAAGCTGGCAAGTCTCCGGTTGGTATCAAAACGGAGAGGAAAGCTGCCGATGAGATAGTCTTTCGCCGCCTGCAGCTCGTCTTCGCTGACTCCTTTCTCCCGGATTCTTCGGATCTCTTCGGCGGCGATGCGGATCGCCTCCTCGGCGCTCTCGTTCTTGGTCTGCATCGCGACTTGAAAGGTTCCGACATGCTTGTCGGCGTCGAAGGAGCTATAGACCGAATAGGCGAGACCGCGCTCGTTTCGGACCGAGTCCATCAGGCGCGAGGAAAAGCCGCCGCCCCCCAGAATGTAATTCATGACCTGGATCGTGTAATAATCCGGGTGGCCTCTGGTAATTCCCTCGTGACCGATCACGATGTTTGCCTGCGTCAGGTTTTTTTGAATACGGATGACGCTCGCCGGACCGGCCGATACCCGGGGAGCCTCTTCCCGCGCGCCGGCTCCCCTCTGCCAGGGGCGCAGGGCTTGAGCCAGCTTGTCTTTCAATTCCTGATGAGAGACATCCCCGACGACGGCCAGGATCGCGCGCTCCGGACGGTAATACCGCTGATAAAATTCCACCAGCTCGGTCCGGCCGATGCGCCCGACGCCTTTTTCATCGCCTTCGACCGGACGGCCGTAGGGGCTTTGCGGGAAGAGCGCCTCGTGAAATTTCCGCTGGGCGATCGACCCCGGCTTGCTTCTGCCGCTCGATCTCCTGCTGGGGAAAAATCGACGCGGTCAGTATCTCGGCCAGGAGATTCAGCCCCACGTCGAGATCCTTTTTCAGCAAGGTTAAATTTACGCTCGCCAGCTCCTCGCCCGCCCCCGCCGAGAGCGTGGCGCCGATAAAGTCCAGCGTCTCGCTGATCTGGAGCGCGGTCCGGCTGCGGGTGCCGTATGTCAGCAAGCGCGCGGTGAGGTTGGCGAGGCCCTCGCGGCCCTGCGGGTCGTAGCGCGAGCCCGCCCGGATGAGGAGGTTGAAAGTCACCATGGGCAGGCCCCGCTCTTCGGAGGCGAGCAGGACCAGGCCGTTCTCCAGCACCGACCTGGCAGGCGTGAGACGGGCCTCCAGAAATGACGGAAGAACGAACCCTAGACACAGAAGAAGAAAAATGGAATTCAATTTTCTCATTGGTTTACGTCCAAAATCAGGAATCGTTTAAACCGTTCAAGCTGTTCAAGTTGTTCAAGCCGTAAACGATTTGAACCGTTTGAACCATTCGAACGACTTGAACCAATTTGCTTCACGGTCTCTTTTCTTTGATGGGCAATAAGGTCCCCACGGTTCGGCGATCCGGATCGAGATACTGCTTGGCCACCCTGAGGACATCGGCCGCCGTCACCTTCCTGATCCCCGCGATATACTCCTCCAGATGGCGCCATCCGGCCACGGACTCATACTGGCCGACCCTCATGGCCTGGCCAAAGACCGAATCCTGGCCGAAGATAAATGCGGCCTCGATCTGATTTTTTGCCTTTTCGAGCTCTCTCTCGGTAACCGGCTCCGCTCTTACCCGGCCGAGCAGGCTGTCGATCGCGCGCTCCACATCAAGCGGCTCTTTATCGGGCATCACCTCGGCGGTGACGGAAAAGACCGTCGCGTCCGCCGCCAGTCCCCCGTAATCCGCGTCCACGCTGCGGGCGATTCGTTTTTGGTAGACCAGATCCTGATAGAGTCGCGAGCTGCGGCCGCCTGCCAGAATCGTCGCGAGCAGATCCAAGGCGAAGCTGTCCGGATGCTTGAGATTGGGGACGTGATAGTAGAAGAGCAGGAACGGCAGCTCGGCCTCTTTCTTGAGGCTCACTCGCCGCTCTCCCCTTTGAGGCGGCTCCCGGACTTCCACCTTGGGCGGCTCCGGGCCCCGCGGGATGCTGCCGAAGGCCGCCCGGATCTTCTCCAGGATCTCGTCGCTCGAGAAATCCCCCACCATGACGATAAAGGCGTTGTTGGGCGCGTAATAGGTCTGATAGTGCTTCTGCAAATCCTCCCGCGAGAGGCTTTGGATGTCTCCCATCCAGCCGATCACCGGACGCCGGTAAGGGTGAACCGTGTAAGCGACAGCCCCCGTGACCTCGGCCAGCGCCGAGACCGGGTTGTCCTCGGTGCGCAGCCGCCGCTCCTCCATGATGACCTTTTTCTCCTGCTCGAAGTAGCCGCCGTCCAGACGGGCGTTCGCCATCCGGTCCGCCTCCATCTCGATGGCGATGCCGATCTTTTCCCGGCTCATGGTGGCGAAATAGACCGTATGGTCCGACGA
>JACPDC010000185.1 GCA_016184235.1 Deltaproteobacteria bacterium
GGGAACGCGCTCTCGGCTGCGGCCGATAGACCTCTGCTTAAACCGAAGCTTTCCAGTCGGACGTCCGCAGCCTCACTCGCGCTCCCCTCGGTCGCTCCGCAAAGCGAGGGGCCTGGCGGAGCGACCCGAAAGCACCAGACGTGGAGTTTCGGATTAAGCGCTGCACTATTGCTTTCGGGGAGCGAGTCAGGTCCCGAGCTAACCCATTGCTTTGGGCGCGTGAAGCAGCCTCCCGAGCGACCCTATTTCCGCCAGAGGCGGATCAGCCAACGCTCTGTGGCTGAGCTTTCGGCGCGAGAGGCGAGTCCCCGAACGGAACTTCCCGACAACGATCACCTCCGGGTCGGCTTCGGCGCCGACAGCTTGTTCCTCCATCCCGAACGAAACAGCAGCCGCAGCGCCCGGCGGAAAAAATCCCTCTTGCGGCTCGTCGTCGGGAACCAGGCAAACTCGCTCTTGAGGCCGAGGCGATCCGCGACAATGGTCTTCTGCCGGCAGTATTTGCGGATCCCTTCGGCGCCGTGCCGCCGTCCCAGGCCGCTCTCCTTGATCCCTCCCATGGGGGCCTCCGGGATGATGAAGTTCACCAGGCTGTCGTTGATGCACACCGCCCCGGCCTGGATCTCCCCGGCGATCTCCCAGGCGCCTTTGGGGTCGCGGGTAAATACGCTGCTGTCGAGACCGTAGCGCGAGCTGTTGGCGAAGCGGACGGCTTCGTCCCGGTCTTTCACCTTCATGATCGGAATGACCGGGCCGAAGGTTTCCTCTTGCAGCACCTGCATGCCGTGGTGGACATCCACCATCACGGTGGGCTCGTAGTACAAACCCGGGTGGTCAGGGCGGCGCCGGCCTCCGGTAAGGACCCTGGCCCCCTTCGCTACCGCCTCCCGGACCTGCGACTCGACTTTTGCGAGCTGGACCTCGGAGGTCATGCTGCCCAGCTCCACTTCGTCCCGGCTTCCGCCCTGGCGCAGAGCCTTCACTTTGGCCACGACCCTCTCTACGAAATTCTCATAGACCGGCTCTTCCACATAGACCCGCTCGATCGAGGTGCAGACCTGGCCGGAGTTCATCAGGGCGCCCCAGACGCAGGCATTGGCCGCCCGCTCCAGATCGGCATCCCGAAGCACGATCATGGGGTCTTTTCCCCCGAGCTCCAAGGTGACCGGTATGAGCCTCTCCGCGGCGCGGCGCGCCACCTTTCTGCCAGTCTCAACGCTCCCGGTGAAGGAGACCATATCGGCGCCATCGATAAGGCTCTCTCCGGCCGCGCCGAAACCCGCCAAGACCTGGAGGAGAGCCGGAGGAAAACCGGCCTCCTCGGCCAGCCGGGCGGCCAGCAGGGGCGTAAGAGGCGTGAGCTCCGAGGGCTTGATCACTACCGCGTTGCCGGCCATCAGGGCGGGAATCGCCTCCCCTATGGTGAGGACCAGCGGAAAGTTCCACGGACTGATAATGCCGATGACTCCCAGCGGCTCGTATCCGGAGACGACCTTTTTCGTCTTTAACAGGTGCGGCCGCAGACGCTCCGGCTTGAGAAACCTCGCCGCGTTCTTCGCCCAGAAGCCGATCGCGTCACACAGGTAGAAGAGCTCGTTGGCGTAGACCTCGGCCAGGGGTCTTCCGGTCTCCGCGGCAAGCGTGTCGGCGATCTCGTCCAGGCGGTCGATCAGCAGATCCCGATAGCGATAGAGGAGCTTCGCCCTGCCGCCAAAGCCCTGTCTTTCCCAAAGCGGCTGCGCCTGGCGTCCCCGGCTTACCGCTCGAGCCACCTCCTCGGCGGTTGCCGGCGCAAGCTCGGCGATCTTTTCCGAGGTTGCCGGGTTGCGAACCTCAATACGGCTCTTTTCCACGGAACAATCTCCAGCGGATGGTCAAAGAGAAGTTCAAAAAATCAAGAAAAAAGATCAGAGCAGACTTTTCACGGCCTGGACGATGTGCTTGCTGCTGATTCCGTAAGTCTCCAACAGGGCTTCCGGCGGTCCCGAGCGCGGGATCTCTCGAACAGCGAGTTTAAGGACCCGGGCGGCATTCCCGACGGCATTCAGAACGGCGTCACCCAGCCCGCCCTCCTCGTAATGATCTTCGACCACGATTAAATTCCCCCCGCTCTGTTTCGCGGCGGCCAGGATGGTCGCTCCGTCCACGGGTTTTACGCTGTAGGCGTCGATGACCCGTATCCGGATGCCTTCCGAGGCGAGCGTATCGGCCGCCTTGAGCGCCTGGTGGACCGTAATGCCGGCGCCGATGACGGTCACACGATCTTCCTCGGATCGGCGCAGGATTTTGGAGCCGCCTATGGGGAACCGCTCGTCGTTGGCGTATAAGACCGGCGTCTTGGGACGCGTGGTGCGGATGTAGCAAATGGCGCGGACCCTTGCCGCCTCGGCGACGAGGCGCTCGGCGGAGACGGCATCGCAGGGGTAGAGGATGATAGAGCCGGGGATCGGCCGGAACATCGCCAGGTCTTCCAGTCCCATCTGGGAAGGCCCATCCTCTCCGATCGAAACGCCCACGTGCGAGCCGCAGAACTTGATGTTGGCCCGCGACACGCCGGCCATGCGAACCTGGTCGAAGGCGCGCGTGAGAAATGCCGCGAACGTCGACACGAAGGGAATCATGCCGCGCGCGGCCATGCCGGCGGCGACGCCGACCATGTTTTGCTCCGCGATGAACATTTCAAAAAACCGGTCGGGACGCCTTTCCAGCAGCCTTTCGGAAAATGTGGAATTCTTAGTGTCGCCATCCAGCGCCACGATCCGATCGTTCTTTTCGACCAGCTTCGCCAGCGCGTCGCCGTAGGCTTCCCGGGTCGCGACGGATTCGCCGATTTTGCGGTCGATGCCGATGTCGATGTCAACCGGCCGCTCTTCCCGCTGAGGCCGCGGGCGCGGGTTCGGGCGAAACCCGTCGGAGTCGTACGGCTGGGACAGCTCGGCGAGGGCCGCCTCCAGATCCTGCTTGGGCACGGGCTTGCCGTGCCAGCCTTCGAGGTTCTCCAGCATCGAAACGCCTTTTCCCTTGAACGTGCGGGCGACGATCACGCGCGGCTTGGATCCGCCTTCCCGCCGGCATTTCGCGAACGCGTCGATGATTTCGGAGTAGTCGTGGCCATCGACGGTGACGGCGTGCCAGCCGAAGGCGCGGAATTTTTCCGCAAAATTCTCGACATCGAACCGCTGCATGGTATGCTGGCTCTGGCCGAGGCCGTTCACATCGACGACGGCATAGAGATTGGAC
>JACPDC010000083.1 GCA_016184235.1 Deltaproteobacteria bacterium
CGGGACCGCGTCGATATCGAGTTTTTCACCAGAGAGCCGGAGCCCGCCGGCGAGGCGCGCAACCCGGTGGTCTGGATGGACATGGAAAGCAAGCGGAGAAATATCAAGCAGCACTATGATTTTGTCGCCCGCTCCATCGATCCGGAGAGGAAAACCGTCAACGGGCTGTACGGCTACCGGCTGCCCTACGATCTCCTGTTCATGATTCCGCCCCACCGCCCGGCCCAGGTCTTGCTGGACTGCGCCCTGGCCGACAGCGAGAACGGCATCCGCGTCGATTACGACACGATGGCGACGAAGTGGGAGAATGTTTACGCGATCGGTGACTGCGCCGATATGCCGGCCTCCAAAGCCGGCGGCGTGGCGCATCAGGAGGCCGACGTCCTGGCCCACAACCTGGCGGTGGAAATCACCGGCGCGGGCGAGCCCATGGATCTGCGCCTCCATACCATATGACTGCTCGCCTACGGCGCGGGGCGCGCCGCCGCGAATCGAACGACCTACCCGCAAGGCTGGCCTCCCTTCGGGGCCACCGAGCCGCGCACCTGGGGCCCGTCGCGCGCCATTTATTGGGCCAAATTAGGATTTGAAAAATGGTGGCTGTGGCGCTATTTTTAGCCCTCTTTGGCAGGGTAGGGCGATGAGCAAACGATCGGCAAAAAACAGCGCCTACGACACCGAGAACCTCTGCAGCTACTGCCTCTTCTTCCAGGCCGTACCTTCGGAGCGCAAGCAGCAGGGCAACTGCACGTACCATAAAGAGTGGATAGAGAACGCCTCCCAGACAACCTGCAGCGACATGGCCAACGAGCCGCTAAAAGAGAAAGGCATATACCGCGTTCTGAGCAACAACGGCGACGGCTGGAGCTATGTCCGCCGCCCGCACAAACTCCGCACCCGTCTTTTTCTTATAAAAGGTTCAAAGGTTCAAAACGTTTAAGCCGTTCAAAAGGTTCGATACGAGGGGTCGTCCGGTAGGGCGGGAGGGCGAGGCTTATTGTGGCCTATTAATGTTGTGTAAGCTTTTTCTAGCCTGTTTATATGTTATGTAAAGCTTTCGAAGAAAGTTTACATAATATATCTTATCGGACGTTATTCCTATCCCTCATTTCCCGCCACTCGCCGCCACTTTGGCCTCCAGCTCCTGCACCCTTATCGTGACCTCGCCGACCCGGTCTCCGGCCGGATAGCTGGTAAGGTATTGCCGGTAGGACTCCAGGGCTCCCTTGAGGTCTTGGGTCTCCATGCCGCAGCGGGCCTTGCCGAGAATCGCTTCGTCAGTGAAGGGCGCGACGATTTTTTCCGCCTCGGCGAAGCTTGGGCCCGCCTCTTTACAGTTTCCGGCTGTTTCGTGAAGGTAAGCGAGGCTCAAGAGTCCGAGCTGGCGCAGCAGGCTCTGCTTGCGCTCCTGCTGCAGCAGCTCCGCTAGAGACGCGGCCGCCTTGGCCGGGTCGCCGAGCGCGAGATAGCTGTTCGCCTGGTACAGAAGCGCCGGCGCGCTGTAGGAAGATAGAGTGTACTCTTTGGCCTTGTCGAAACGCTGGACGGCATCGGCGTATTTGCCGGCGTGATAGAGGTTGACCCCCTGGACATAATCCTTTGCCGCGAGGTGATTTTGCCTCTGCGCGTAGGCGTCCCAGCCCCAAAGGCCGACCAGCGCCAGGACGACCGCCGCGGCAGCGCCGATGAAGGGCTTGCGCTTCTGCTTTACAAAGTGAAAGATTTCGCCGGTTACGGCGACAAACTGGTCCGGCTTGCGGATATCCCTGCGGGTGATTCTTCTAGGAGAGCGGGCCATTCATGCCTTGAGCGGGTGAAAAGCTGAGCCGATCGGGGTGCGGCTATGTCTTGTACTTGAAGTCCTCCGGCGACATCTTCTCCAGAATCTCCGCCCACTTCTCCTTGGAAACGTTGGAAAAGTCCGGCTCTTTGCCCTCCTCCGCCTGCTGCAGGACGCTCGAGGCCTCCAGGACGGCCTTGGCGACGTAGATCGGGCTTTTGGTCCTGAGCGCCAGGGCGATGGCATCGCTCGGGCGCGAGTCGATCGTCACGTCGCGGCCGCCGATGTTCAGATAAATGAGGGCATAATAGGTGTTTTCCTTCAGCTCCGTGATCTCGATCGATTTAACCGAGCCGCCCAATTCCGTGAGAAGATTCCTGAGCAGGTCATGGGTCATGGGCCGGGCCATTTTTATCCCTTCCAGCTCCGTGGCCATGGCAGTAGCTTCCAGGAGGCCGATCCATATCGGAAGGTTCAACTTATTGTCCATATCCTTGAGGATGACTATAGGGGTTTTGGTCACCGGGTCCAGGGTTAGCCCGCCCACAGCCATTTGAATGGAATCGTCCCTTTTCGTCATGCTACCTCCCTTTGCTCGATCTTTAACAGTTCTCCCGTGAGGGAATTCGCCGATGCCCCGGTTATCCGAACCCCGATCACCTCTCCCACGAGACCTTTCGGCCCCATGACATTGACTATTCTGTTGCTTCGCGTCCGTCCCATCAGCTGTCCCTGTCCGAGCTTCGAGGGCCCCTCAAGCAGGATTTCCTCGACACACCCTAGCCTCTCTCGGTTCGCTCTGAGCGAAATCTCCTGCTGGAGGTCCAAGACCATTTCGAGACGCCGCTTCTTGACCTCGCTCGGCACGTCATCCGGATATATCTTCGCCGCAACCGTCTGAGGCCGCGGCGAAAAGCTGAACGCGAAGATCTCATCATACTCTACTCGCTGGAGGATTTCCAGAGTTGCCCGGAACTCCGCCTCGGTTTCTCCGGGGAAGCCCACGATGATGTCGGTGCTGAGCGCGATACCGGGACAGCGCTCGCGCAAACGCTCGATCCGGCTCAGGTATTCGCTGAGGCCGTAGCCGCGGCGCATGCGCCGGAGCACGGCATCCGAGCCGGACTGAACCGGCAAATGGAGGTGCTCGCAGAGCAGATCCAGGGTCGCGTAGGCTTCGATCAACTCCGGCGAGAGATCCTGGGGATGTGAGGTGGTAAAACGAATCCGCGCCAATCCCTCTATGCCGTTCAACTCCCCGAGCAGCCCGGCAAAGCTCAACTCGCCGGCGGATGTCTTGCCGTAGGAATTTACGTTCTGGCCCAGCAGCAGCACTTCCCTCACTCCGCGGCGCGCGAGCTCGCGGACTTCGCTGATGATCTTTTCGCTCGGCCGGCTGACCTCGCGGCCGCGCACGTACGGAACGATGCAAAAGCTGCAAACCTTGTTGCAGCCCTGCATGATCGTGACGAACGCCTTCGGCCCGGATACCTGCGGCCGTCCTTCCGGATCCTCCATATATGACGGATCCTGGTAGAAGCCCAGCTCCACCGGACGTCTCCCCGGCGCCGCCGCCTCCGTCACCAGTTGGTCGAGCCGGTGGATATTGTGCGTGCCGAATACCAGGTCGAGGTAAGGAACCCGGCGCAAGAGCTCCTCCCCTTCCTGCTGCGCCACGCATCCCCCCACGCCGATGATCAGATCTTTTCTTTTTTGCTTGAGCTCGCGCCAGCGGCCCAGCGCGCTGTAGACCTTTTGCTCGGCCTTGTCGCGAACGCTGCAGGTGTTCAGCAGGATCAGGTCGGCCTCCTCGGCGCAATCCGTGGGGAGATAGTCCAGTCTTTGCAGCACCCGGGCGATGCGCTCGGAATCGTGCTGGTTCATCTGGCAGCCGTAGGTCTGGATGTAGAGCTTTTTCATGGCACGATCCGATCGATCACCTTGTAGAGCTGCTGGATATTGCGGCACTCTTCCACGACGTCGCAATAGGGAACATAGCGCGGCATCTCGCTGTCCCCGAAGCCCCACGTCAGACGGCTCTCCGGGTTGAGCCAGATCACCTGCTTCGCCTTGCGCTGGATCTCTCTTACCGCCCATTCGTTGGCCCGATTGTAATTGTTTCTTCCATCCCCGATGATCAGGAAAGTCGTCTTTTTCGTCACCGCCGACAGATGCTCCCGGTAAAAGATCTCGAAGGCGCGCCCGAAGTTCGAGTGGGTGTAGACGTTGATGATGTCTCCCCGCAGGGCCATCTCCACGGCCCGGTGGATCTCGTTGTCCTCGAATAGCCTGGTCACCTCGCCCAGGTCGCTCACGAAGATGAAGCTCCGGACCTTGCTGTAAAGCTCCTGCAAGGAATAGACAAACTGCAGCATGAAGCGAGAGGCGTTCAGCACCGAGTCGGAGATATCGCAAAGGATCACCACCTGGGGCCTTTCCCTCCTCTTCCGGTCAAACTGAATCTCAAAGGGCACTCCGCCGTACTGCAGGTTCGCGCGCAGCGTGTCCTTCACGTCGAATCGCCCCTTGCGGGCCCGCTTGCGCCGCACCGAAAGGATATTTTTGAGGCGCTGCGCCAGACGAACCACGACCTCGTTCATGTTGCGGATATCCTCTTCCGTGTAATAGACGAAGCTCTTCTGGAGGAGGTAATCCGCCCTGTCGCGCTCGGGATCCACCACACCGCTCTTCTTGAGCTCCTGCTGGATCAGATCCCGGACCATCCGGCCGAGATCCCGCAGGCGCTGCTCCAGGTAGCGCGAGATCTTCTCTATCGTCTCCGTGTCCGCCCCCGATCCGGGCAGCGCGGCGTGGAATTCCTCGAGCTGGCGCTCCAGCGCGTCCAGGCCGAGACGCCCCGCCATCCTCGAGTAGGCCGTCATGCGCAGGCTGTCCGCGCTGTTGCCGAGGTTTCCTTCGGCCGCGGCGGCCGCGCGCACGAGCCGCTCCACCTGTCCCATATCGCCGGAGATCAACGCCCGGGCCAGGGAAGAGATCTCGCCCTCCGAGCGCTCGAGCAAATCGCGGATCTCCTCCAGCAAGGCCTGGAACTGGCGGGGACTCAATCCCAGCTGCTCCATGAGCTTGCGGTCGGACTCCCGGACTGATTCGCCTAGGCCGAAGAAAAATAGATCGAAGAGCTCGTCAAAGGCCTGGAGGTCGCTGGAGCGCTTGATCAGCGTGGTGCGCAGCGCGCTGCGAAACAGGACGGAGTCCCGGATGCCGGTGAGATCCAGGGCGCGGAAGGCGTCCATATTTTCCGACAACGAGACTCGTATCCCGTTGCGCCGGAGGATGTTGGAAAACTCGACGACCCGATCATCCATAACAAACTACGCTCAGCGTGGTGAGCTAGTCGAACCAGAATTTGAGATCCGCTAATGCAGCAGGTCTTTATCGCTCTCAATTCTTTCCGGGCGGGAAGCCTGGAGCTTCGCCTTTCTCTCGGCGATATAGGCCTTCATCTCCTCTTGAGCCCTGCGGATGTCTCCTTCGTACTTCATGACAGTCGACAACGTTTCCTCCACCAGGCTTTCGTCCAGCTTCTTGGCGTTGAGGAGGGTCAGGGCCTTGACCCAGTCGAGGGTCTCGCTGATGCTCGGTCTCTTCTTAAGATCGAGCTTGCGAAATCGCTGCAGCAGCTCTACCACCTCCTCCGCCAGCCTCTCCCCCACCCCGGGCACTTTGAGCTTGATGATATCGAGCTCCCTTTGAGGGTCGGGAAAATCCAGGTAGAGGTGCAGGCAGCGCCGCTTCAAGGCATCCGACATTTCGCGGCTGTTGTTGCTGGTTAGAACCACAAGCGGAAGGTGCTTGGCGCGCAGCGTTCCGATCTCGGGCACGGTCACCTGGAAATCGCTCAGCACCTCCAGCAGAAAGGCCTCGAACTCGGTATCCGACTTGTCCACCTCGTCCACCAGGAGCACCGCCGGTTTGTCGGAAAGTATGGCGCGCAGTAAAGGGCGCGGCAGCAGGAAGCGGTCGGAGAAAAAGACGTCATCCTCCCTGGTAATGCAGTCCACCGCCTGCTCCAGGGTCTGGGAACCGGTCAGGACCTCGCCGATCTTGTCCTTGAGGATCTGGGTGTAAAGGAGCTGTTTCGCGTACTCCCACTCGTATAGGGCCTTCGCCTCGTCCAATCCTTCGTAACACTGCAGGCGGATCAACTCCAGTTCGAGAGAGCCGGCCAGGACCTTTCCCAACTCGGTCTTGCCCACGCCGGCCGGCCCCTCCACCAGGATCGGCTTGCGCATAGCGCAGGCGAGATAAACGACCGTGGCGACGTTCCGGTTGCAGATATACTTCTGCCCGGCGAGCCGAGCGATCACATCATCCACGGATTGAAACATGCTTTTCCTCCTCGCAACGCACCAAAAAAGCGTAGCATAAAAGATATGGAGAGACAACGCAGCTCCTTGTTTTGCATGACGAGGCGCGCTCGGACAACCACAGCCAAGTCTGTCTCCGGGGAGAGAGCCTTCCCCTCGACGCTCCACCCCCGCCCTCTGATAGTACAGACCTCTTCCTCTCCAGGACCTCCCTGTCCTCGTATGCGAACATCGGCTCGGCGGCGTTGGAACTCTCTGCGAGCCGAGGATTATGTGAGTGAAGGGATTTGCCGAGCGAGCCGAAAGCACCGAGACTAAACGGTTCAAAGAACCCACGGACCTATTGCTTTCGGGGAGCGAGGTAAGTCCCTGAACGAACCTTCCAGCCGACGAGACGGTGAGCCAGGAGGATAGGGAGGTCCCTCTCCTCATTGCGCTAACGCACTTCTTTTTGTTAAAGAATGTTCCATGTGCACCCTGGCGCTCTACTTCCAGGAGTTTAAAGACTACCCGCTGATCGTTGCCGCTAACCGCGACGAGTTTTTGACGCGCCCTTCCGCCTCGCCCCAGCTCCTGGTGGAGAGTCCCCTGGTCTTCGGCGGCAAGGACCTTTTGGCCGGCGGCACATGGCTTGGGGTCAACGAGCACGGACTGCTGGCGGGGATAACCAACCGGCGATCCTCCGCGGACGAAGACCATCCGGCCGCAAGATCCAGAGGGCTGCTCTGCCTGGATGTCCTGCAAACTAAAAGCCCGGCCCAGGCCTGCGCCCTCCTCGAGCGAGAGAGAGGCTCGATGTACCAGCCCTTCAATCTCCTCTTTGCCAACGCGAACGAGGCCTGCGTTGCGCACAACATGGGAGAGAAGGTCGAATACAAAAGACTGCCCAAGGGGCTCCACGTAATCGGCAATACTTCGCTGTATGACGCCGGAGCCGTAAAAAGCAATCACGCCCACACCCTCTTCGCGGATGCCGCGGCGCAGGTCCGGAAAAGCATGGAGCGCTCCTTCTTCCAGCGCTGGTTCGGCGGCGGGCTCGCCGTGTGGGACCAGCCGTCGTTTTTGCGGCTCTTCCGGGGAATCCTCGGCAATCATGCGCTGCGCGCCGGATCGAAGGATCCCAAAGACGCCATCTGTGTCCACTCCGGAAATTACGGCACCGTCTCTTCCACCGTGATATTCTACATGCTCAGCGAGAAGCGGTTTTTCTACCATCAGGCCCCGTCCGCTCCCTGCCGGAGCGAATATGAAAATTACCTTTCCGTGGAGGTGAGGTGAACACACACGCGAAAGCCAGGCACGCGGCAACGGTTGTTCTGCTTCGGCCGCAGCATCCCGAAGGCTTCGAGGTTTTCCTGACCCGCCGGCCGCGCGCGATGGACTTTCTCGGCGGCGCGTATGTCTTTCCCGGCGGGAGCGTCAGGGATGAAGATTGCGCCGAAGGAATTCTGAAGCGTTGTCGCGGCCTGTCTCCACAGGATGCGCGAACAATCCTCCGCACGGAGCTGAGTCCGGAACTCTCCCTGGCGCACTGGGTGGCCGGAATCAGGGAGCTTTTCGAAGAGGTGGGGGTGTTGCTCTGCGTCGCCGAGAGCGGCGCGCCGGTGGACACGAATCAGGACGGGCTTCGAGAGCGATGGTCCGGAAAACGGCTCCAGCTGATCGACGGATCGCTAGCCTTCTTGGCGCTGCTCGAGTCTGAAGGGATTCTCTGTGATGCGGGAGGGCTGCGCTATTTTTCCCACTGGCGCACCCCCGAGGAGTTCGCCACCCGCTTCGACACCCGATTTTATCTCGCCGCCCTGCCTGCCGGCCAGGAGCCGCTTTCGACTTCCGAAGAGGTGGCGCACAGTCTATGGGTGACCCCGGACGAGGCGCTCAGGTTGTGCGAGTCCGGCAGGCTACCGATGATCTTTCCGACTTTCAGCGCGCTGCGCACCCTGGCCGATTTCGATTCGTTGGAGCGCCTTTTTGAGGAGTATCGGGTTGGCTAAGCCTACAGGTCCGCTCTAGGGGATCCTTGCGCCCCATATCTCCTTCAGGAAGCCGCTCTTCTCCAAATCCTCGGCGAAACTGTTATCGTAGATCTCCGTGGCTTTTTTCCGGACGTTGGTGTCGGTCTTGCGCGCGATCTCTACGGCCTCGGCTACCGCGCTGCCCGGCAGCGTCAGGCGCCGGTTGACGATCAGCTTCGCGTAGGCGTCATACGACGACTGCAGCGCCTCCGGGTCCTTAAGCTTCAATGCCTTGGAGACGGCCGCCTTGCCCTTGTCCGGGTTTTTCTCCACGAACTGAATGGACTCGGCTATGGCCGCCACGAATCTCTGCGCCACCCCCGGTTTTTCCCTGAGCGTCTTGGAGTTCGTGTGCAGAGAGCTGTAGATGAACGGCAGATTGAGATCGTTCAGGTGAAAGACCAGGTTGAAGCCGTCCCTCTTGCCCCGCACATCGAGGGGAGGCGTGACGATGATCGCCTGGATAAGGTCCTGCACCATTGCGTTGTAGCGCTCCGACTGGCTGCCGCCGATCGGCCGGAGCTTCACGTCTTCCTCGGTCAGGTTGAATCTCCTGAGCACCGCGCGGCTAAGCCGAAAGCTTAAGTCCCCCGGCCGGGTGACGCCGATCGCCTTGCCCTTGAGGTCTTCCGGTCTCTTGACATCCTTGCGCGCGAGCAGCACGTAAGGCAGCCCGACGAGCGGCGCCCCGATCAGCTTGCCGTCGATGCCCGTGGCCATGCCGGGAATAGTGGCGTCGGCGGCGCAGTAGAGAAACTGGACCTCATCCGAGCTCAGCGCGGCGAGCGAGATGCCGCTGCCGCGGATATAGATGGGATTGACCTTGATGCCGTATTTGTCGAAGAGGCCGTTGTCGAGCGCGCTGTACAGGTGAATGAAGCCGCCCGAGACCGCGCAGGTCGCCACCCGCACCGTGACCGGCGCCTCTCCGGGCTTCGCCAGATAAGGGTTTGGCGTCGCCGGCGCGGGAGCCAGCAGATCTCCGACCGCAATCATCCATGCAATCCCGATCACCTTCCAATAACCGGCCTTCCGATATTCAGGGCAACGACGCAGCATCCGTTTCATGGGCTATTCCTCCCCGGAAGATTTACTTCCTCTTCAGGATGTCCTCGAGCTGTTTTCTCTCCTCGTCGAAAATCTCTTGCGCGGGTTTGCCGTTGTCCGGAAGGGAAAGGCCCCTATTCTTCGTCCCGAAGATGCCCTCCACGTCGCCCCGGTAAAGCCAGACCAGAAGGGCGAACGAGCCGGCCAACATGAGCACGATGACGGCCAACACCAGGAGGCCGAGCCGGCCGCGTTTTTTTCTTCTCACACGCGCCACTGCCGGGACGATCCGTCAATACTTGGGCTTGAACTCGAAGTAGTGGACGGCGTCGATCACTCGGATGGTCCGGGTCTTGGAGCGCATGACCACCGACTGAGAGGTCGCCCCGCCGCCAAAAAAGTGAATGCCCTTGAGATAATCGCCATCGGTCACTCCGGTGGCGGCGAACATCACCTCTCCCCCCGCCAGCTCCTCAAGCGACAATTTTTTGTTGATGTCTTTGATCCCCATCGCCTGCGCCCTTTCAACCTCCTGTTGATTCCTGGGCTTCAAGCGTCCCTGCATATCGCCGCCCACGCAGCGCAGCGCCGCAGCCGCCAGGACGCCCTCGGGAGCGCCGCCGATGCCCATCAGTATATCGATATCGCTTTCCAGCTTGGTGGTGGCGATCGCCGCCGAGACATCTCCGTCGCTGATCAGCCGGATGCGCGCCCCGGCCCGCCGCACCTCCTGGATCAGGGCCTCATGGCGCGGCCGGTAGAGAATGATGACAGTCAGATCCTGCACCCGCTCGCCCTTCGCCTGCGCCAGCGCTTTCAGATTCTCCGTGGGGCTCTTGTCGAGATCCACCACACCCTTGCCCACCGGGCCGACCGCGATCTTTTCCATATAAGTGTCCGGACAATGGAGGAACCGCCCGTGCTCGGCGATGGCGATAACGGACAAGGCGTTAGGCCCTCCGTTGGCGCAGATCGTGGTCCCCTCCAGCGGGTCCAGGGCGATATCGACCTTCGGGCCGGCGCCCATGCCCACCTTCTCGCCGATATACAGCATCGGCGCCTCGTCCCTCTCCCCTTCCCCGATGACCACCGTGCCGTCTATCGCCACGCCGTTGAAGGCCTGGCGCATCGCATCGACGGCCGCCTGGTCCGCCGCCTTTTCGTCTCCCCTGCCCATGAGCCGGGCGGAGGAGAGGGCGGCCGCTTCCGTGACGCGGACAACTTCTAGAGCGAGGTTTCGGTCCACGGTCTCTTCCCTCCTATTAGCGCCTCTATGAGCTGAAAGGCCTGCTTGACGACTACGCCGGTTTTTCCGGCATCGCTTTCGTTAAAGCCTATTCCCTCGCGCTTCCGCGCGCCGTCGCTCGAGGAAAAAAGCACGAACGGCACCGGCTCGGCGACATGGGTCTTGAGCGCGATCGGCGTGGGATGATCGGGCAGAAGCAGGAGCCTCCAGTCATTCCACCGGTCCATGCCGTCGAGCAAAGTTCCCACCACCTTCTCGTCGAACTCCTCGATGGCCTTGACCTTCATGGCCGCGTCGCCCATGTGGCCGGCCTCGTCCGGCGCCTCGACGTGAATGAAGACGAGATCCTTTTCTGCCAAAGCACGCAGCCCGTACTCTCCCTTGCCTTTATAGTTGGTATCGAAAAATCCGGTGATCCCGGGGACTTCGACTCGCTCCAGCCCCGCGTAGACCCCGAGGCCGTTGATGATGTCCACGGCGGATATGACGCCGCCGGTGATTTGAAACCGGTCCTTTAAGGAAGGCAGCGTCGGCGCCCTTCCCTGTCCCCAGAGCCAGATCGATGTCGCCCGCTTCTCTCCCTTTTCCGCCCGCTCCTGATTGACGCGATGGCGGCCAAGGAGGAATTTCGAGCGATCCATCAGGCTCAGGAGCTTTTCCGCTCCCGGCCCCTGCGGCAGGTAGGAATCGATTTCCCTATCGGTGATATCGTGCGGCGGCGTCGTGAGCATCCGTTCCTGGCCGCCGCGCCAGACCATCAGATGGCGGTAGCTCACCCCCGGATGGAACTCGATCCCGTCGCCTCCCATCTCCCGGTTCAAGTCGCGGACGATCGCGGCGGCCTCGACGCTGGAGATATGGCCGGCGGTAAAATCCTCCATGACCGCGCGACGCCCCTCTCCTTTGATGGTCACGAGATTACAGCGGAATGCGATGTCCTTCGGCCCCAGGGCGACGCCCATGCTGGCGGCCTCGAGCGGCGAGCGTCCGGTGTGGTAGATCCTCGGGTCGTAACCGAGAATGCTCATGTTGCCCACGTCGCTCCCCGGCGGAAAGCCGTCGGGAATGGTATGGGCGAGACCGAAGGTCCCATGAGAGGCGAGCCAGTCCATGCGCGGCGTGGCGGCCGCCTGGAGCGGCGTCTTCCCGCCCAGGCTTTCCACCGGATAGTCCGCCATGCCGTCGCCCTGAAGGATCAGGTATTTCACGGTTCGAGTTTCCTCACCGTCGTGAGATTGTCGAACGGCCGCCCTTCTTCCTTCTTGAAAAAATCCTCGACGAGCCTCAGGTCCGCAGCCAGCCGCACCGGCTGAGGCGAATGGCGGATCGCTATGTCCGGATCCTTGAGTCCGTGGCCCGTCAACGTGCAGACCAAAACCTCTCCCTTGCCGAAGAACCCTTCCCGCCGCTTCTTGATCACCCCCGCCACGGAAGCGGCCGAGGCCGGCTCGGCAAGAATCCCTTCGGAGTCCGCCAGCAGCTTGTAGGCGGCGAGGATTTCATCATCGCTGACCATATCGATGGCGCCTTTGGATTCGTCTCTGGCCGCCAACGCCGCCTGCCAGCTGGCGGGATTTCCGATCCGGATCGCGGAGGCGATCGTCTCCGGCTGCTCGATCACCCTCCCTAGAACAATGGGCGCCGCCCCGGCCGCCTGAAAGCCCATCATCTTCGGCAGGGATGACACGCGCCCGATCTCCAGGTATTCCTTGTATCCCTTCCAGTAGGCGGTGATGTTGCCTGCGTTTCCCACCGGAAGAAAATGATAGTCCGGAGTCCGCCCGAGCAGATCGCAGATCTCGAAGGCGGCGGTCTTCTGCCCCTCGATCCGGTAGGGGTTGATCGAGTTGACCAGAGTGATAGAGAAGCGGGCGGTGATCTCCTTCACCAGCCGGAGCGCGGTGTCAAAGTTACCTTCCACTTCGATCACTTTGGCGCCGTGAATCATCGCCTGGCTCAACTTTCCCAGCGAGATGTTCCCCTGCGGCACGAGCACGTACGCCCTGAGGCCGGCCCGAGCGGCGTATGCCGCCGCGGAGGCGGAGGTGTTTCCGGTCGAGGCGCAGATCACCGCGCGGCTGCCCTCTTCCACCGCTTTGGTTATCGCCACGGTCATGCCGCGGTCTTTGAACGAGCAGGTCGGATTCAAACCTTCGAGCTTGACGTGGAGCTGAAACTCCGCGTTGATCTTCCGCTCCAGGTTCCGGCAGCGCAGCAGCGGCGTGTTGCCCTCGTGGAGGGTCACGATGCATTCCTGTTTTTTGACCGGCAGCAGATCCCAGTAGTAACGGATCACCCCCGGCCAGTTCGAGGGAGATTGCTGGCCGGCGATTCTCACCCGAGGCACGGTTTTTCCGCTTTTGGCTTTCATCTCATACGAACGATTAAGTCAGGCGAAGTTAATTGGCTCGACATTAATTTCTCCAGATAGGGAACCACACGGGCTCCACCAGCAGATAGTCTTTTCGCCCGATGATGTCGAGAGCGGTCCTTATCTGCCCGGCGGTGGCGCGCTCCAGCGTAATCACGAAGGGCAGC
>JACPDC010000084.1 GCA_016184235.1 Deltaproteobacteria bacterium
CGCCGCATTCTGGCTTGCTGCGAGTGATAATCCGGGAAAAAGCAGGGAAACAATTATGATTAGGGATAGCAATGTCTTACTCCAATTTCCCGTGGAGCTTTTGACTTTTATCACGAAATTGTCGACAAACTAGTTAGTGATAAGAAGTTCCTTTTGAGGGTGAGCCACCGAGAACCCAAAATTGCCCTGCCGGTCCGGCGTCGGCCCGCCCTCAGGAGCCTCTAGCAGCCATCAGAGAAACCAGACTGGCCCGGTCCCCGCCTTTTGGGCCGGACAGTATCCGATAATGTGCAGTTATGTCAAAGCCCCGACCCGAAGATAAGGCTGGACATCCACCCCCAAACTATAGTTTATCTGACAGTGTACCGGCCGTAACCTCTACGCTTTAACTCCTCGACCAGCTCCTTCACCTCCTGGGAGCGCTCCATAGCGGCGATCAAAAGGGCATCGGCTGTGTCTACGACCACGAGGCCCTGAACGCCCAACAGGGCGACCAGGCGATCGCGGGAATAAACAAAGCAGTCCTTCGACTTGAATCCCAGCCATTTGCCGAGGCCGACGTTTCCCTTGCCGTCGTGAGGCAGCATCCTGTGGGCCGCGGCCCAGCTGCCGACGTCGCTCCAGCCGAATCTCCCTTCGAGGGCGAGCAGCCGGCCGGCGGCGCCGGCCTTTTCCAGGACTGCGTAGTCGATCGAGATGTTGGGCATCTTGCGGTATTCTCTGCGCACCACGGCTCGCAGGCTTGCCGACGGATTTGCCAGCCCTTTGTCCCGCATCGCCGCCCGGATTCTTTCCAGGCTGCGAGCGATGGGAGGCGAGAACCGCCGCAACATCTCCAGAATAGTGGAGGCCCTCCAGACGAACATCCCGCTGTTCCACAACGAACCGCGCCGCACCAGATGCGCGGCTCGTCGCCGGGTGGGCTTTTCCTTAAAGCCTTTAACCCGGTAGCAAGGCACGCCCCCGGGCCCCTTGAATTGTTTTCCCTTCAGGATATAGCCGTAACCGGTCTCCGGATAGCTCGGCCGGATGCCGATGGTAACGAGAGAGTCGCCTGCGCGCGCCAGGCGGATCGCGTCTCGAAGCGCGCGGGAAAGGGAACCCGGATCAGAGACCCAATGATCGGCCGGGAGGATTGCCATGACCGCGTCCGGGTCCCTGGCCGCCACCTCCAGGGCGGCGAGACCGATGCAAGGCGCCGTGTTGTTTCCTTGGGGCTCTACGATAAAATTTCTTTCGGCGAGGACGGGGATCTCCCTTCGGACGGCGTGGTAATGTTCCGCCACCGTCACCACGAGGGTGTTCCGGGAGCCGAAGAGGGGCGCGGTGCGATCCACGGTCTCGCGGATCAGGCTCTTTCCGCTGAGGATTTTAAGAAGCTGTTTGGGGTGTTGGGGCCGGCTGAGCGGCCAGAAACGGGTCCCTTTGCCTCCCGCGATGATGGCTGCGTAAGCGTGCCGTTCCATATCCAGAGCTTTTATCATAAACTTTGAGCTCTTCAATCTGTAAGTTGCGTTTTGGCATGAAGGAGCATCCTGCACCGGTAAACTCCTGGATTGTTCCTCCCGGAGAAGAGGCGATCCGGCTCGACGCGTTCGTGCGGCGCTGCCTGCCGTATTTGTCTCAGCGGGAGGCGCACCGGGCGATCGCGGAGGGAGCCTTTTGGATCAACGGCCGTCCCGGGAAGAAGGGGCAGAGGCTATTTGCCGGGGATGTCCTTTCCTACAGAGGGGAGCCGCATCTTTTGGCGGCCGCTCCAGTGCCCGGGTCCGATCTTCGGGTTCCCGTGCTCTATGAGGATGAGTGCGTGCTGGTTCTGGACAAGCCGGCGGGACTAGCGACGCACGGATTTTCCGGCAGGGAGAGGCGATCGTTGGCAAACTTCTTGCTCGCTATCCGCCCATCGCTCGCCGGAGTGGGCGCGAGCCGCTGGGAGCCGGGGCTGGGGCGAAGGATCAGGATTCCTTCCAAGAGCTACGCTCGCAGTTCCGGAAGGGCCTGATTCGGAAAAGATACTGGGCGCTGGTCCGGGGGAGGGTAAAAGGGGAGCAGGTCCTGGCATACCCTCTCGCCCATGACCCGCGAAACCGGAAAAAAATGACCGCCGTGAGAACGGAAGAAAAAAGACCGGGCAGCGCGAGAAAATGGCGAGCCTCAACCCGACTCAAGGCCTTGGCGTCGTCTCACGGATTTACCTTTCTCGAAATCGATATCAGCACCGGTGTTACCCACCAAATCCGCGCCCATCTGGAAGCGCTCGGACACCCGTTGTTAGGAGATCCTCTCTATGGGGCCGGCCAGCCCGACCCGTTCGGGCTCGGACGTCAGTTCCTGCATGCCTGCGATCTGCGCTTTCGCCACCCCAGGAGCGGACTTGACGTCAGCGTGACGAGCCCGTTGCCCGAGGATCTGGGGAAGGTTTTAGACCGCTTGGGAATCAGGCGGCCGTGCCCTTGATGCCCTTCTCTTTGGCGCACGCGCTGCAAAGGTTGAGCCGGCTCTGCGGGTCCTCGACAAGCCCCTCGTCGAGATTGTGGCAGACCTTTCTGCACTCCGCGCAAATGAAGTAGACGCCGTCGATGTTTTTATTGATTTTTTCGCGGTTGAGCACCCGGCCCTTAAGCTTCTCGATGCGGATTCCCAGAAGCTCCTCGTAGTTTTTCTTGATCTTGAGCCTGCCGGCCTCATCGCTGGGGAGACCTTGCTCGTCCGTCTCCTCGTGGTTGGCATCGTCGAAGAAGCCGCGACTCCTGCCCTTTGCCGGACGGCCCACAGATTTCCTCTTCGTTCTTGGCATCTCTTACTCTCCGGGATCGAATGATTCGCTCAAATGATGGCCCCTCAAAGGATTCCTCGAACACAAAAGCCGGAGAAGCTGCTAGGCTTCCCGGCTGTTTACTTCATAGATGAACCGCTGCGCGGTTGTCAATAGACAGGCCGTTGCAAAAGGCCCATCCCGAGCCGTCATGCGCCCCGCAGGCGCAGCCCCAGCCAGATGGTGGCGACGGCGAGGAAAAGGATGGCGAGCGAGGATGCGCTAAGACGTCGGGTCAGGGACTGGAGCTCCCGGGGCGAGAAGGGCTCACCCTGCTCGGATCGTCTGACGAAACGGTGGGCAACCGCCATGGATTGATAGGTGCTGAAAATGATGAGGAAGAAGGCGAGGGCGAGTTTCCACGTCAGCGTCATGCCCAGCTCTCTCAGGAAGAGCTCCCGATAGGCCGCTTTTAGATCGGTAAGCTGGAAGGCGCCGGACAAGATCAATATCCCGAGCGACGCGGTTTGCAGCGGGTTATAGAGCTTGAGACCGCGCGCGAGCAATTTTACCTGTTCTTCGTGGCTCGGAAGCGCCGAGAGCGCCGGTAGGAGCACAAGCCACAGGCCGGCCAAAGATCCCACGTAAACTGTGAGCGAGGCCAGATGAAGCCAGGAGATCAGCATGGAGCAGGGACGCTATATCCAGCCGAACAGGGCTCCCTTTTTGGCTGGCTTGCCCGGGGCGTCGTAAGACTCGCTGATCTCCAGGAGGCACGCTTTGATTTGGGCCAATTCCTCCCGCTGGTGCGCTTCGAAGTCCTTTAATTCCTTGGCGCGTCTTTCCTTGAATTCCAGCAGCTCTCTTTGCCGCTTCGCTCGAAACTCGGCTTGCCCCCGCTGCCACCTGTCGTAGAATTCCTTCAAAGCGGTCCGAATGCGGAAGTTCAGGTTGTCCTTTACCACCATCGATTTATGGCAGTGGGGGCACCACAGGACATTGCCGATGCTGAAGTGCCGCGCGGGCTCGGCATACCTTTCGCCGCATTTGAAGCAGCAAACCTGGATCTCCCAAGCGTCCATCTCCGGCAGCTCCAAGAAGGAAAGCGGGCCCTCCACTCCGTCCAGACCATCCGCCGGGGATGCCGCCGGAACAGGTTGGGCGGGAGCCGCAGGCGTCGCCACGGGGGCCGGAGCGCGAGGGGGCTCGGCCTTCTTCGCCGGGGCCGCCGCCGGAGGCGGTTTTCCCGCCCCTTTGCGGAAGCGCGACTCAAAGGCGTCTGCGAAATTGACGTCCTGGTGCAGCGCGCGGGCGCGAGCGATAAGAATCTCTTCGGCCTCAACGTTATTGGGATCGGTGACGCAGCAGTCCACCGGGCAGACGGCCGCGCACGCCTCGTAATCGTGGAAGCCGACACATTCGGTGCAGAGCAAGGGGTCGATGACGTAGATTTCCTCCCCTTGAGAAATTGCGTTATTAGGGCACTCCGGCTCGCAGGCCCCGCAGTTAATGCAATCGCTGGTGATCATCGTTGCCATAATCGGCGGTATCCCCCTAAATGCTCTATTAATATTCCTGCGAAATAATCCAGGAAATGCATTCTAGACAGAACCGTGAAGATTTGTAAATAGCCTTCACCCTCTCGCGCTTGTTTTCACAGGCTCTATTTAATAGAATGACGTTTCTGCGGATGGGGAGAGAAAAACCGCATGGCTGTCAGATCTTCAAAGAAGAAGCGGGCGGGTGCTGCCGCCGCACCCGTAGCGCAGTCCATCGCTGAAATGAAAGAGGCGATGCTTCAGATTGGCTCCGTCATGCAAGAGGCGGCGACGGAGGCGCGCCGGGCCGACGAGATCCGGCAGCGGAGACTGCTGGCGGAGGAGTCGGAGACAAAGCTTTCGATGCGAATCCACGAGTTGCAAGAGGAGCTTACCAAACAAGAAGATCTGGTGAAAAGGCGCGAGCTCGAGATCCAGGAAAGGCGCGTCCAGAGCGACGATACGAGAACGGCCGTGCTCGGGGCCCAGCTGAGGGAGCAGGGGGAGAGGCTGAGACAAAAGGAGGCCGCGCTCAGAGAGCAGCAGGAAAGCTCGGCTGCTCGAATCCGAGATCTGGAGGAGCAAATCGGGAAGACAGCCGGGCTCCTGGAGAGTCGCGACGTGGAGATCGGGACTTTGCGCGCTAAGTTGGACGAGCTCCAGGGCCTTCCGGATGGCAGTGTTACGCTCACAGAAGAGAACGTCGTGCTCCTTGAGGAAGTAGCGCAAGGATCGGAGCCGGAGCATTCGCCGCGCGATGAATCTGAGGCGCGTGGCCTCAGGATCGGCCGGTCGATGCGACAGATTGTGACACGGTCGGGAGACACGGCTCAGCCGGTGCCTGCGCCGGATCGGAAGAAGTCGCGTTGGGCCAGCCTGCTGGCGCCGGTCAAGAAGGGAAGCTGAGGGATTATCAGACAGATCCAGGATCATTCACAGGCGCGGACAGCAGGACGACAATGAACAAGAGACCTTTCAGTCTCACAGCGGACCTCGATTTTCTGTTTCTCAGTGAGGGGCACATGCGCGTCTTCGGCGAGATCCTTGCCGCTATCAACCGCCGCGACGGGCTCATATGCGTGACCGGGGAGCCCGGCATCGGCAAGACCATTATCTGCCGGCGTCTGCTGGAGGAGTTGGGTGATGAGTATCACGTCGTGCTCGTCACTACCCCGCCGAAGAGCCCTCAGGCGATGACCGAGACGCTCGATGAAGCCTTCGGGACAGCGGCGGGAGATTCCAGGATTCCGGTGGCGGTTTTCGACGAGGCCCAGCACCTGGATTTCCGCTGTCTCGACCACATCAAGTTTCTCACGAACCTGGAAAAAGAAGGCGAAAAACTCTTGCAGATCGTTCTCGTCGGGCAGCCCGAACTCGCCGAGAAGATAGGCCACAAGCGGTTTACCCAGCTCGAACAGAGAATCGGGGCGAAACTAGAATTGGGACTGCTGCACAAGAAGGAAGTATGGCCCTATCTCAATCATCGGCTGAGCGTCGCCAAGCTTGCCGAGGAAACCCGTTTTACGAAGGGCGCCGCCCGGTTCCTGTACCGGGAGACCGAGGGCGTGCCGCGCCTCGTCAACCGGATCGCCAATATCGCCGTCGAGCAGGCCCTGCAGGAAAATAAGCCAAAAATCGGGGCCAGGGACGTCAAACGAGCCGCGACCAAGGTGAGCGCGTCGCGCAGCGACTGGAAAGAGGAGGTGAGCCCGCGCCGGGAAGCCCCGCGATTCGCTTTCTTGTCGATCCTTTTAGTGTTATCGGCTGGTTCGTATTTCTATTTCAATGCAGAATGGCTCTTTTCCCTGGTCCCGACGGAGGTGAGTGAAAGCCGGCCGGCTCCAGCTCGACCCGAGTATGCGCTGAAGCTGGGCGCTTTTCTCCTGAAGGAGCAAGCCGAAGAATTCCGTGAGCGGCTGGCGAAGGAGGATTTTAGCGCCACGGTCGCGGCGAAGGATTTCGGCGATGGGTGGACCCTTTACCAGGTGCGTTTGCCGGGTCCCTATACTGAGTTCGAGGCAGGCAACATCATGAATAGACTCGGTCGGTTAGGGATACAAAGCGTCGAAAAAATTCCTCTCAATTCCGACAAGGCAGACTGACACCCGCCCCCGGACAGCTCGCTTGTCTTTTGGCTATCTATCGAATAAAATAGCGCTTCCCAGGAAAAAACTAGGGCGAAATTCCTATGGCCGAGTTTTCGGAGCAAACGCAAGGCGAGGGCGAATCACGTCCGGGGCTGGACGAAATCTCCGAGCTTCAGGAGCGGCTGGCCCGGATCGACTCCCTGATCCAGCAGGCTACCGAGCTGGTCGTTCAGCAAGCGGGACGGGCCGGCGAGATCCAGGCGGGGCTGGAAGCGGCGACATCGGAAGTCCAGCTTCAAGAAGGCGAAATGCAGGTGTCCCGGAAAGCGTCCGGTCCCGGGGAGCTGGATCAAGACGCGGCCAAAAGAATACAGGAACTGGAGAGCCAGCTGCGGGAAAGGCAGGAGCTCGTGGACGGTTGCAACGCGGAGCTCGACGAACTCCGGTCGAAGTTTGAGGAGGCCTCGGCGCTGGCGGCGGCGCAGGCCGAGCAGACCGTAGAGATGCAGCAACGCTTGGAAGGCGAGGTGGCGGCGCTCAAGAGCGAGCTTGCCGAAAAAGAAGAATCGTTGCGTCAAAAGGATCTCGCCATGAAACATACGGAAGAGAGCCTGACGGGGTTGGAGGAAAGCCTGGTCAACCAGATTCGCATTCTGGAGGATCAGTTGGAGCAGATGGTTCAGAAGGCCGGTCCTGAGGCAATGGAGCCAGGGAAAAAGGGAAAGGCCTCGCGGAAATCCCGGAAGCAAGGCTCGGAAAACGCGGATCCAGTGTAAAGAGAGATCCAGATGGCCACGCCGGAAACCCCACTACGGGCAGAGCGAGGCGGAGTCCAGGAAGACTCCGCCGTAAAAAAGCTGCAGGAAAAGCTGACCGCGAAGATCCAGGATCTGGGGAACCGGGTGAAGGAGACGGAGAAGCTCAAGCTCCGGCTCGGAGATCCCGGGTCCGACATCGAGGAGCTGAGGAAGCAGGTCGCCTACGCCGAGCAGGTGAAGCAGATCATGAACCAGATCCACGCGGCCAAGGATCTGGATCAGATCTTCGTAGAACTGCGGGAGGGGCTCCTCGGGCTGCTGGACGCGCAGCGCCTCACCCTCTACGGCGTGGACTACGAACGGAAGGAGATCTACTCCAAGTTTTTGGATCCCGACACGCAAAAGGATATCAAAGAGATCCGCGTGCCCATCAACGAGCAAAGCATCGCCGGCTTCGTCGCCAAGAACAGGAAGGCCATCAATATCACGGATGCCTATAACAAGGCGGAGATCACCAAGATCAGTCCGTCGCTCTCGTTCGACAGCTCCTGGGACAAAAAGACCGGATTCCGGACCAAGCAGATACTGACCCTCCCGCTGTTCTCCGCGGATAACCTGCTCACCGGAGTCATGCAGCTCATCAACAAGAAGAGCGGCGACTCTTTTACCAAGGAGGACGAGGAGAAGATACGAGAAATCGCCACAACGCTGGGAATCGCCTTTTACAACCAGTACCAACTGCTCAAGAAAAAGCCCACCAAGTTCGACTATCTGATATCGGCCGGCTTGATCACCCAGGCCGAGCTGGATGCGACCATCAAGGAGGCGCGGGAGAAGCAAAAAGAGGTGGAGCCGCTTCTGCTGGAAAAGTACAAGATCGCCAAAAAAGAAATCGGGAAATCTCTCAGCATTTTTTATAAGTGTCCGTTCGTGGAATATGAGGAGAGGGTGTTTGTCCCCCCGGAGCTGGTGAAGAATATCAGCCTCAATTACCTCAGGGCCAACTACTGGATCCCGCTGCGCCGCGGCGAGGATTCGGTGGAGGTGCTGATCGACGATCCCTACTCGTTTCAAAAGCTGCAGGACGTCAAGCGGCTTTTCCCGGTGAAAGAGGTCAAGTTCTTCGTCGGTCTGCGCGACGACATCCTCAGGTTTGTCAGCTCGGTCGCGACCGATCTCGACCCGAACGCCCCCAAGCAGTCCATCGCCGCCATCCTGGGGGAGCTGACCACGGAAGATCAAACGAAGGCGGAGGAGAGCGGGGGACCCGTCATCGATGAGAACGACAGCGCGATCGTCCGGCTGGCCAATCAGATCGTCATCGACGCCTACAAGGCGGGCGCCTCGGACATCCACATCGAGCCCTACGGGGACAAGAGAGAAACCGTGATTCGCTTCCGTGTCGACGGGGACTGCTACGAGTACCAGAAGGTGCCGCCGAGTTATCGCCGGGCGCTTTCCTCACGCTTCAAGATCATGTCGCGCCTGGATATCTCGGAGCGGCGCAAGCCCCAGGACGGAAAGATCAAGTTCCGCTTGCCGGACCGGGATATCGAGCTGCGCGTCGCCACGCTGCCGACCTCGGGGCTGGACAACGAGGACATCGTCATGCGGATCCTGGCGGCCAGCGAGCCGATGCCGCTCGATAAACTGCAGATGTCGGAGAGGAATCTGCGTGAGTTTAAGCTCCTGTTGGAAAAGCCCTACGGCATCATACTCTGCGTCGGACCGACCGGATCGGGGAAAACAACGACGCTCCACTCGGCGTTGGGATATATCAACGAGGCGAGACCGGCATCGAGGCCTCGCTCACGGGCCACCTGGTTTTCAGCACGCTGCACACCAACAACGCGGTCGAAACCGTGACCCGCCTCCTGGAGATGGGGATGGATCCGTTCAACTTCGCCGATGCCCTTCTCGGGGTCCTGGCCCAGCGGCTGGCGCGAACCATCTGTAAAAATTGTCGAGAAAAATACCATCCGGAGAAAGCGGAATACGACGCCCTGGCCTACGGATATGGCGAGGAGGCCTTTGCCAAGCTGGGGATCGCCTACGACGATGAATTTTTTCTCTATCGCGGCAAGGGTTGCGACACTTGCAACAAAACCGGCTACAAGGGGAGGGTGGGACTCCATGAGCTGCTGGTGGCGACCGCTGAGATCAAGCGCCTCATCCAGGCGCGCGCCTCGGTCCCGGAGATCCTCAAGGTGGCGGTGAATGAAGGGATGACCACCCTGGTCCAGGACGGCGTGCTGAAGTCTCTCCAGGGAGCGACCGATTACAAGCAAGTCAAAGCCGTAGCCATGAAATAGCCTCTCATGAGGCTCAGGATCGGCACCTCCGGCTACTCCTACCCGGGCTCTCCGCCCAAGGGCTGGTACGGGGTTTTCTATCCCGGATCCAGAGGAAAGAAATTCGACGAGCTCGCCTACTACGCTTCTTTCTTCAACAGCGTGGAGATCAACAGCACCTTCTACCGGCCTCCCGCCCCCGGCATGGCAGAGGCGTGGGCGAAAAGGACTCCCGCCGACTTCGAGTTTGCGGTTAAGGTGTGGCAGAAGTTCACCCACCCGGTGAAGCTGGGGGAGGAGGTAGGTGAGGGGGACCGGAGCTGGGAGGCGCCGGCTGACGCCGACGCGGAGCTTTTCAAGAAGGGCATCGGGCCGCTCGCCGATTCCGGCAAGCTCGGTGTCTTGCTCTTTCAATACCCCCCGGGGTTTCACCGGACCCGGGAGAATATCGAGAAGCTCCGGTGGACTCTGGCCGCGTTCCAGAGTTATCCGAAGGCGGTGGAGCTTCGCCACAAGAGCTGGAGCGACCAGGGGGACGAGGCCAAAAGGCTGCTGGGCGAGTCAGGCGCCACGTGGGCCGTCATCGACAAGCCCAAGTTTGCTTCCTCGGTCGTACAGGAATTCGAGCCGGCGGGAGAGACCCTATCATACCTGCGCCTGCACGGAAGAAACCAGGAGAAATGGTGGAGCCACGGAGAGGCATGGGAGCGATACGATTACTTCTACGGCGCCGAGGAAATCCGTTCGCTCGCGGACAGGATCAGGGCATGGGCTGATAAGTCTGCGCTGGCCAAGATATTCATCTTTTTTAACAACCACGCCAGGGGGCAGGCCGTAGCGAACGCTCTAACGCTCCAGCGCGAGCTCGGGCAGGAGACGACCGCGGCTCTCCCCGAAGCCTTGGTGCGCGCCTATCCCGAGCTGGGGAAAATAAGTCCGTGTTGGTGATCGTGGTTCGACAAGCGCACCACCCTGAGCAAAATCGAAGGGTGATTCGTGTTCGTTACGGGCACGAGCAACGAGCACGAGCTACGATTTTGCCTGGATAAGTTCGATCTTATAACCGTTGGGGTCTTCGATGAAGGCGATCTCGGAGCCGCCGCTCGACGGTGAGCTCGCGGTCGAACCGTGCTTCATGGGGCCGGGTTCGCGCACGATCTTCGCCCCTTGGGCGCGCAGGGTCTCGCAGGTTCGATAGATGTCGTCCACTCCCAGCGCGATGTGGCCGAAGGCATTGCCCAGGTCATATTGGTGCGTGCCCCAGTTGTGCGTCAGCTCGATCACCGACGCCTCGGATTCCGGGGCGTAGCCGACAAAGGCGAGGGTGAAGCGGCCGGACGGATAATCTTTTTTTCTCATCCCGACCGGACATTTCTCGTCGGCCACCATACCACAAGAGCCGTGGGGGGAAGAAGCTGTCCGGACACCTTGGCAGCGCGCGCGGGTCTGGGATATATGTTTGTTTCCGGCCGTTACTGACACGTTAAGGGTGCACGGGATTTATTCCTATAGGTAGCCTGAGATGGATTGGCTCCTTCTGATCAACACCATGCTCGGGAGCTTTCTCGCCGGGCTCTCGGCGAGAATATTCATGATCTCGCTTCCCAGCCTGGCCAGCGGCCTGGGATCGGACATCCTGGGGATAGCCTGGGCTCTCATCTCTTTTCAGATTGCCGGGGTGGGCTTCTCGATCGTTTTCGGCAGGCTGGGAGATATCTACGGCCGGGAGAAGATTTACAATGCGGGCTTCATCATCCTGACGGCCGGCGCCTTTTTTTGCGGCGTCTCGCAGGACGCGCTCCAGCTCATCATTGCCCGTTTCGTTCAAGGCGTGGGGGCAGCCATGACCCAGTCGGCGGGCCGGGCGCTGGCGATGGACGCGATGCCCGCCGGCTCCGAAGGCAAAGCCCAGGGGATCATGACGATGGCCTTCCACTCCGGCTTTTTTGTCGGCCCGCCTCTCGGCGGGTTGATTATCGATTATATCCACTGGCGCGGGGTTTTCTTCTTTATCGTTTTCTTCGGCTTGGCGGGTGTCGCGCTGAGCGTGGTGAGATCGAGGCGAGGGTCGAAGCCGGTCATGAGCCCGTCCCGGCGCCAAGTTGATTATCTGGGCGCGGGACTGCTCATCGCGCTGACGGTGCTGCTGACGCTGTTGCTGGATCACAAGGCCGCGCAGGCCTGGGGATTGGGGCGGAGAGGCTTCTTGACGCTTGCCTTTGCCGGAATCGCGTGGGGCTTCCTCGTTCATGAAAGCAAGGCGCCCAGCCCGATGATGAACCTCTCTCTCTTCAAGATACGGATGTTTACCTACAGCGTGATCAGCCTTCTCACCCTTTCCATCACCCGGGGCCTGGTCGGCTTTTTGATGCCTTTTTATCTCCAGGACGTTCTTCAATTGACGCCCTCGTTTATGGGGATCCTGTTCCTGGCTCCGCCGATCTTCACCATCACCCTGTCTACGGTCGGAGGGCATATCACGGACAGAGTCGGTCCGAGAATTCCGGCGACCATCGGGGTACTCGCCTCCCTGGCCGCGGTTGTCCTGGGGGCGGCCCTGAGGGTCGATTCCCACTGGCTGCTGCCTACTGCGATGCTGGGCTTGACGGGGATCGGGACAGCCTTTTTTAATTCTTCCAACCAGGCGGCTATTATCGGCTCTGTGCCGAAAGAGCACCGGGGATTCGCCAATGGCATGGTGCACACGGCCTTCGAGCTGGGGCACCTGCTCGGGGTGTCCGTCGGCGGGCTCCTGTTGACGGTGGCCTACGAATACTATTCGGGAATAGCCGGTGTTACACCCAGTGCGGAGAACCCTCTGGCTTTTGTCTCTTCCATGAATGCCAGTTACGTGGCGGCTGTGGGACTCACGCTGATCGCGTTGTGCACCTCGCTCATGCGCGGCAGCGGGAAGATCCGGGCCGCTGTGGCGAAGGATTAGCCCATCATCCGCGTGCGCCTTGACAGCCTGCAGGGGATTCTATATGCAGAATTCAATTACCTAAGGAGGCATTATGAGGTTGGAGAACAAAGTGGCCATTGTAACGGGCGCTGGCCGCAATATCGGGGAGGATATCGCTAAAACTTTTGCCGCGGAAGGGGCCAAGGTTGCAGTCGTGGATCTGGATCAAGGAAGGGGAGAGCGGGTGACGGGCGAGATCAATGCAGCCTGCCGGGATCACGCCCTACAGGTGGTTTGCGATGTTTCCGCTGCGGCAAGCGTGGAGGGGATGGTCAAGGCGGTAGTGCAAAAGTGGGGCGGGGTGGATATTCTGGTCAACAACGCCGCCTGGACCGATCGCAAGACGATTCTTGATCTCACCGAAGAAGAGTGGGACAAGGTGATGAACATCTCGCTCAAAAGCGTCTTTCTCTGCACCAAGTTCGCCGCGCGGGTGATGGTGGACCAGAAGCGCAAGGGCCGCATCGTCAACATCTCCTCCACCTCGGGCCACACGGGGAGAAAAGACGCCACCGCCTACACCGCTGCCAAGGCGGGGATCCTCAATCTCACTCGTTCCCTCGCCGTTCAGCTCGGACCTCACGGCATTCGCGTGAATTCCGTCACCCCCAACCGGATCGGCTCCCCGGTCGGAGAGGATCTGGTGCCGGAGAATCGCTATGTCAGCAATCTCGTGGGCCGCAGGGGAGTGCCCCAGGATATCGCCAATGCCGTGCTGTTTCTGGCCAGTGATGAATCCGATTTCATCACGGCCGCGGACCTCCTGGTCGACGGCGGAGCGATGGCGTCGAGGATTTAGAATCGGTGAGGTTAATGCGTCAGGAATCCTTCCTGTTTTTGGTAAGCGGGCTCTAGAATTTCCAATTTCTAAGAAGCCCGCGCAGATTTCATCCCAGTTTTCCTTCGACAAGACCGTCTTTAGGAAACCGGTTTTTACAAAACTCCCGAAGATGCAAGGCGATTCCCCGCCCTGTCGCCCCGCCTGCAATCGTCCCTGACGAGAGACCTCGTGGCATGCATCTTGCTCATCTACGGTTCGTTATCTTGCTCATCTAACGTTCGTTCGGCCCTGATGCTACCCTTGATGAGACCAACCTCCCCATGAGATCAACCTGCCGCACAAAAGCTATAGGAGGGACAACATGGTTGAGAAATTTAAGGAGTGGTACGTAAACCGCCATGCCTACGCCAAGCAGTGGAAGGAGCGCACCGGCGGCAAGGTCATAGGTACTTTTTGTACCTATGTGCCCGAGGAAATCCTGGTTGCCGCAAAGATGCTCCCTGTCCGCGTTATCGGGAGCCACGAGCCCCAGGATGTGACCGAGCCTCATATTTTCGGCATGTTCTGTCCTTTCTGTCGGGACGCCCTCGCCCAGGGGTTAAAAGGGAGATTCCAGTATTTGGATGGGGTCGTGCTGGCGCATTCCTGTATCCATTTTCGCCAGACCTTCAACTCGTGGAGAATCCATCTGCCGGTGGAGTTCAGCTACTACATCCCGATGCCCAACACGGTGCAGACGCCTCACGCCCGTTCCTATCACAAGGGCGAGGTGGAAAAGTTCCAGGCGGCTCTCCAGGAATATATCGGTCGCCCGATCACCGGCGAAGATCTCGATCGAGGGATCCGAATCTTGAATCGCAACCGCCGCCTCTTGCGCCAAGTCTACGAGTACCGCAAGCTCGACAGCCCGCCTCTCACCGGCGAGGAGGCGATGTACATGGCGGTGACCAGCCAGTTCATCGACAAGGAGGAGCACAGCGACGTTCTGGAGGCGGTGCTCAAGGAGCTTCCTGGACGGAAGCTGCCGCGTGATCCGGGGATTCGTCTCATGGCGGTGGGGAGCGAGAATGACGATGCCGAGTTCTTCAAGATGGTGGAGTCTGTCGGCGGCACGGTGGTCATCGACGAGCAGTGCGCGGGGAGCCGCTATTTTTGGAATGAGTCGGTGCCCAATGGAGACCGCATGGCCGCCATCGCGAACCGCTATCTCGATCGCCCCCCCTGTCCCGTCAAGGATTATCCGTCGCATTCCCGCTTCGCGCACGTTCTGAACCTGGCCAAAGACTATCGCGCTCAAGGGGCGATCATCATGCAGGAGAAGTTTTGCGACCCGCATGAAGGGGACAATCCCCGCCTTAAGAAATTTTTGGAGGAGAACGGAATTCCCACGCTTTCACTGGAGTTCGATTCCACCAATCCTTTGGGCCCTTTCCGGATCCGCGTCGAGGCGTTTCTGGAAACCATCAGAGGCGAGGAGCTGTTCTAAGGAGGATTTGATAATGGCGACCCTAACCAAATACCCGACGGAAGCGTTGAAATGTTGGCCCAAGGCCAAAGAGATCCGCCAGCAGTACTACAAAGACTACGCCGAGGCCCATGACCGGGGGGGCATTCGCTGGAGCGGCGGAGCCTGGGCTTTCGATGCCGTTCCCATGGGCTTGGGCGATGACGTCCATGTCATGACAGGCGAGCCCTACGCCGCCTCTATCGCCTACGACCGCAAATTTGCCCAGGAGTGCCAGGACGCCACGGATGCCCGGGGTTGGGCCCGCGACCTCTGCTCCTATATGCGCATCTACTGGGGTTCGATGTATCTCAACCGCTTTTTCTTCGGCGGGGAGTTCCCCAGGCCGGATTTTTATTACCAGACCCAGATTTGCTGCAGCCACGCGAAGTGGGACCAGGAGGCCGCCCTGCATGAAAAGGTCCCTTTCTATTGCATCGACGTTTGCGTCGGTCCTTATGAAACCCTGACCGAGGAGCGGCTGAACTACGTTGTGAAGCAGTTGCATGACAGCATTGAGGGGATGGAGAAGACCACCGGGAGGAAGTACGACGACGAGAAACTCATCGCTGCGGTGCATAACGAGTGCCGCAGCACCTCCCTGTGGGCTGAGATCTGCACGCTCAATAAGGCGATTCCGGCCCCTTTGGACGAGAAGACGATGTTTTCGCTCTACGTGCTCGCCACGCTCCAGCGCTCTTCCAAAAAAATCGCTGATTTTTACGAGGAGCTGCGCGACGAGGTCAAGGACCGGGTCGCGCGCGGAATCGCTGCCGTGCCTTACGAGCGCTGCCGGATCATCACCGACACGCAACCTCCCTGGGGCTTCCTCAAGATCTACCGCTACATGGAGCAGTTCGGCGTTGTCTCCGTGGGCTCCCTTTACACCTTTGGTCTGGAAGGGATCTTTGGTGATCAGGAAGACGGGAGCTGGGGACCGCGAAAAACGCCGCAGCAGTTGGGAATCGAAATCAAGAACCGCGACGAGGCGCTGAGAATTACCGCTGACTGGAACCTTTCGCGGCCGCAGTGGCAGCATTTCTATGACCCGCGGATCAAGACCCGCATGATGCTCAGGATAGTCAATGAGTGGAAGCTCAACGGCGTGATCCTCCATCTCAATCGCGGCTGCGAAGGGCTGACCGTGGGGAGTTCGGAAAATCGCCTGGGTTTAATCAAAGCGGGGGTGCCGGTCATGACCTATGAGGGCAACATGGCCGATGAGAAAGAGTTCGACGAGCGGCGCACCGTTTCCCGCATCGAATCATTTATGGAAACCTTGGGTCTGGAACAGATCGAGGCCGCCCGTGCCGGGCAGGCAGCGTGATGAAGGAAAGGTTCAATACGTTCAAGCAGTTCAAGGCGTTTAAACGATTTGAACGATTTGAACGACTTGAACATCGAGTAGCGAAAGGAGGAGCGTTGTGATTACAGCCGGGATAGATGTTGGCGCCAAAACCGTAAAAGTGATTCTCATGGAGGATGGGAAGATCAAGGCCAAGGCCAAAGTCCTTAGCGGATTCGATCAGGAAGAATCGGCCAAGGCAGCTCTAGGGCAGGCGTTGATGGAGGCTGGTCTTTCACGTGAGGCTGTCGGGTCCATTGTCACCACCGGCAACGGGAGAAAGGCGATCTCGTATGCGACGGACGATGTGACGGAGGCGCGGGCGGCCGCGCTTGGGGCCGTCTTTCTTTATCCCTCGGCCCGAACCGTGATCGATGTGGGGGCGGAAGAGTCCCGGGCGATCAAGTGCGACCCAAGCGGGAAAGTTCTCGATTTCGCCGTCAATGAAAAGTGCGCCGCCGGCTCGGGGGCATTTACGGAGGCTATGGCTCGCGCCCTCGAGGTCCCATTAGAGGAGTTGGGTCCCCTCTCCCTCCGGTCTACTCAGACCATCCCGATGAACGCGCAGTGCACCGTATTTGCCGAGTCGGAGGTGGTCTCGCTTATTCACTCAAAGACGCAGAAGGCCGATATCGCCCGCGCCGTGCATGACGGATTGAGCAGCCGGGTGGTCGCCATGGTGCGGCGGGTGGGGCTGGATCCCGAGCTTGTGTTGGTTGGAGGAGTAGCCCACAACCCCGGCTTCGTGGAATCCTTCAAGAGGACCGTCGGGCTGGATAACGTTCGCACGGCTGAGGAGCCTGAGTTTGTGAGCGCTATCGGAGCGGCTCTGGCGGCGGGCGAGTAGAACGAAAGGAGTTATTATGGCGGAGATGCAGGAATACTGGAGATGGACGGAGTACGACTGGCACAGCCCTGAGATAGAGTGGCGCCGGGGCAAGAGGATCGCGGCCGGCATCGATGTCGGCTCTGTAAGCTCTCAAGCTTTGGTTCTCGTGGATGGGCAGATATTCGCCTTCAGCAACCTGCGCACCGGAAGCAACAGCCCCGACAGCGCGCATAAAGCGATCAATGGCGCCTTGAAGGACACGGGGATGGAGCTGAGCAATATCAAGTATACCGTGGGCACGGGATACGGCCGTGTCAATGTCCCGTTTGCCAACCGGGCCATCACCGAGATCGCCTGTCACGCCCGCGGCGCCAACTTTATGGCTGGACCCAAAATTCGCACGGTGCTCGACATGGGAGGGCAGGACTGCAAAGCGATTCATTGTGATGAGCGGGGCAAAGTGTCGAACTTTCTCATGAACGACAAGTGTGCGGCGGGCACGGGCAGGGGGATGGAGGTGATGGCGGACCTTCTGTCCATTCCCATCAAAGATATCGGCGATCTTTCCTATCAGGTGGATCAAGAGCCCCAGCCGGTGAGCAGCACCTGCGTGGTCTTCGCCAAGTCGGAACGCGTCAGCCTGCTCCTCGGCCGGATCGGGGTCGAAGATCAGTTCTTTATCACCGGAGGGATCGCCAAGAACCCGGGTGTGGTAAAGCGCCTTGAAAAGGAGCTGGGCATCCAGGCGGTCAAGAGCAAGTATGACAGCCAGATCGCCGGCGCCTTGGGCGCGGCGCTTTTTGCCGACACCCTGCTGCAGAAAGGCGCCTAGTGATCGCCAATTACGGTTATAAGGACGGCTCCGGGGAATTCTTCATCAGCATCGACACCGACAAGTGCGACAGCTGCGCCGATTGCGTGCCCGCCTGTCCCGCGAAGGTCCTGGAGATGGCCACGGACGAGTACGATCCGCTGTCGGAAAAAACCGTTGCGACTGTAAGGGAAGAGGAAAGGAAAAAAATTAAGTACACTTGCGCCCCGTGCAAGCCGGCAAGCGGGCGCGGGGTGCTGCCCTGCATGGCCGCGTGCGCGCCGGGAGCCATTGCCCATTCCTGGTGAGAGATGAGCCAGGTCAGCTTAACCATCGACGGCGCTCAGGTGACGGCGCAGTCAGGTGCGTCCCTCCTTGAGGCGGCCCGCAGCGCGGGCATCTATATTCCCGGCCTCTGCTCCCATCCCAGTCTTCCCCCGGCGCGCGGCAAAACCGCTCTTCCTGCGATCTGGCGCGATGGCCGGGTTATTCAGGGCGACGCGTCCGGCTCTATGGAGTTCGGCGGCTGCGGGTTATGCTCGGTCGAGGTGGATGGTGAGCTTGTCTCGGCCTGCGCCACATCGGCGGGTGAAGGGCTGCAGGTTCAGAGCCGGAGTCCCTGCGTAAAAGCCCGGCGGCAGGAGCGGCTGGCTGAAATTCTCGCGGACCACCCTCATGCCTGCCTTCTTTGCCAGAACAGGGAGGGATGCGACCGCATCGCCTGTTCGTTTAATGTCCCCGTGCCCGAGCGCTGCTGTGTCAAGTTTTCGAATTGCGAGCTGCGCCGGGTAGCCGATTACATCGGCATCAAGCCGGATAGTCCGCGCTACGTTCCCCGCGATCTTCCGATCGTTCAGGACGATCCGCTCTTTACCCGCAATTACAACCTGTGCATCGGCTGCACCCGCTGTGTGCGGGTCTGCGCCGACGTCCGGGGAGTGGAGGCTATCGGGTTTACGATAGCCGGCGGCCGCGTCGTGGTGGGGACTACGGCATCTTCTTTGCCCGAGTCGGAATGTAAATTCTGCACCGCCTGCGTCGAAGTCTGTCCGACCGGGGCGCTCATGGACAAACCCGCCGATGTCGCAGCAGGCGCGGGCAAAGAACAGGCGCTTGTTCCCTGCCGGTCGGCCTGTCCGGCGGGCGTCGACATCCCCCGCTACGTTCGGCTGATCGCTCAGGGCAAATACGGCGAAGCCGTCTCCGTGATCCGGGAGAAGGCCCCGTTCCCGGCGGTTCTTGGTTATGTCTGCTTTCATCCGTGCGAAAACGTCTGCCGGCGCGGCAAGGTGAACGAGCCGATCGCCATATGCGGTCTCAAGCGCTTTGCCGCGGATCACGCCGACCCAGGTGGTCAGGTGGCGGCAGGAGCCGAAGAGTCCAACGGGAAGAGGGTTGCGGTCGTGGGCTCAGGACCGGCTGGTCTGACAGCGGCTTACTATCTTCGGGGCAAAGGGCACGGCGTGACGGTTTTCGAAGCGGCCTCCGAGCCCGGAGGGATGCTCCTCTACGGTATTCCCCGCTATCGCGTCCCCTGTGACGTAGTGCGGCGGGATATCAACGAGATTTTGGCGCGGGGTATAGAGCTTCGAACCAACACTCCTGTGGGCCCGGCCTCCGGCCTCTCGCTCGATAAGCTTCGCGGCGAATACCATGCCGTCTTCGTGGCCGTCGGCGCTCAGATAAGCAAAAGGGTCAAGATCGAGGGAAGCGAGCAGCAGGGGGTTCTCTGGGGCCTGGACTTTTTGCGCGAGGTCAACGTCGGCTCGTGGCCGGGAGCGCCGTTGGGCAGGGTCGTGGTGATAGGCGGAGGCAACGTGGCCATGGATGTGGCGCTGACTGCAAGGCGTCTGGGGGCCAAAGAGATACAGATCGCCTGCCTCGAATCGCGCGCTGAGATGCCGGCTTTCGAGTCGGAGATCACGCAGGCGTGCGAAGAAGGCGCGCTCCTCCATCCTTCGTGGGGGCCGAAGCGGGTTCTGGCGAACGGGAAGGTGACCGGCATCGAGCTGCTCCGCTGCACCCGGGTCTTCGACGAGTCGGGGCGCTTCAATCCCTCCTTTGACCCGTCGGTCACCACCGTGATCGAGGCGGACACGGTGATCCTGACTATCGGCCAGAGCACGGATTTCTCCTTCCTGGAAGAGGGTGAGAAGGATCTGAGGACAGAAAGGGGAACCATCCGGACGGATCAGACGACTTTTGCCACGCCGCAGCCGGGAGTCTTCGCCGGCGGCGAAGCGGCGAGCGGCCCGTCCTCGGTCATCCAGGCGATCGCCGCCGGACGGAAAGCCGCGTCCTCGATCGACCGTTATCTCGGCGGTGATGGGATTTTTGCCGAGGGCGACAAACAGGAGGCCGAGCCGTGGATAGGGCGCGATGGAAAATTCGCTTCCTGGCCGCGCGCGACCATGCCACGCCTTTCTCCTGACAGCTGTCTGGGGAGTTTTGAGCCCATGGAGCTCGGCTTTGACGAGGCGATGGCTCTCGGTGAAGCCAGGCGCTGCCTCAGGTGCAACCTGAGACTTGAGCTTGGCGCGCCGGCGCTGCCGCCGGAGCCATGGTTGAAATTCGATCCGGAGCATGTTTCCGGGGCGCCTCGGAGCGAGGGGGTCTACCAGCTTCTGGACGAGGGCAAGCGGATCCTTCGGATCGCCGGCACGGCCGACCTGCGTCAGGCCCTCGAGGAGCAGCTGGCCGGTAATCCCAGCGCGCGCTATTTTATTTATGAAGAGGCGCCCATGTACACCCAAAGGGAAAGCGAGATGCTACAGCACTTTCTCCAGGAACACGGCCGCCTTCCCGCGGGCAACGACCTTGGAGACGAGCTGTTTTAAACCTTTTACTGCTCACTAAAGTTATGCCCGCAAGAAGAAGTGATCGGGAAGAGGAGCTTGTAAGCCAGGGCTGGACTAAACAGTTCCTCGCCAGCGATCCGAGACTCCACGAGGCGACCGGGCTTTATGAATCGGTCGGGCTGGAGGTGCATCTGGAGCCCGCGCGCGCAGAGGATCTGGCCTGTTCAGAGTGTCAACCCCCGCAACCGTCAGCTACCATTGAAGGCTGGTACGTTATCTACACGCGCCCGAGAGAAAAGGCGAAAGAGGGTCCCGGCGAAGAGGAGGAGCTATGGTGAAAGCTATGGCGCGGAAAGCGGCAAGCTTATTCAGATGCAGCGGGGCTCCTGAAATACCGGAGAAGAGTTTGCTAGTCCCAACGGGAATCGAACCCGTGTTACCGAGATGCGGATGGAAGAAGCGGCGCGCCCGGGCTTAACCGCTAGCGGCCCGCCCTTGTTTTCAGCGATCCCAATATCGGTCCGCACAAATCGGTGAATTCTTCGTCGGCGAACATAATCTGCTCAAGGCCGGGCGCGAGCTTGACAGCTCTGGCCGCGCTTTCTCGCGCATTGGAAAATTCCTTTCTCGCGCAGGAAACGCGCGCCAGGTCAAAATGGCCCCACGCGTAGTTCGGGTCGATTTCCAGCGCATACCTGAGAGCTGCAACGGATTCTTTGAGGCGCTTGGCCTTGAACAGCGAATATCCCTTCAGATCGGCGACGTGCGGATTTCTAGGGTCCAGCTTGAGGGCCTCGTCGTAGGCTTGAACGGCCTCGCGATACATTTCTTGATGGTATAGCTCTATCCCTCGTGTCACAAAGAAGACGGCCTCGCGCGACGCCTTGAGTTGATTGCGGGCGGAGATCAGCTCTTGCCGCGCGCGCGCGCCGGCGTCTTGAAGCGCTCTCAACTCCGCTGTCCGGTCGGGAAGCTGCGGCGCCGCTGCGCCCGCGGAAGCGGCCTCCTCAGACGCGTTGGGCCGATCGCGAGTAGGAATCAGCTCTTGCCGCGCCTGCGGGGGTTGCGACGCTCCATCGAGAACCTGCGGGGGAAATTGACCCACGGAGACAGCCTCCCCGGATGCATGGAGCTGATTACGAGCGGAAACCAGCTCATGCTGCGCCCGTTCGAGTTCTGAGGCGAGACGGAGGGCCTCGGTGGAGAGCTTACCTACCTCGTAGAACAGGAAGCCGAACCCCATGAAGAGGGCGGTCAGCCCGGAGAGACCGATGACCTTGTACCGCCGGGGGGCGCTCGCCGGGGCCGCAGGAGGAATTTCAAGCGGCTCCGCCGCGTGAGCGCGCTCATCGACTTCATCAGCCATACGGGCGGAATCAGCGTCGGCCATGAGCGCTCACCTCGGAGCCGGCGGCCCTGCATGTATTGAAATGACCCGTTCTATAAATCGTTGTAATGGGCAATCTCTTCCCTCACCTCTTGCTTGCATTGGGACCGGCAAATCTCGCCGGCCTTGTCTATCAAACTGCGGGCTTCCGTGGCGTGGCCCTCGAGCTTGTAAATCATCGCGATCGGCAAAAGAATTTGCGCCCTCTGAGCCGCATCCTTGACTTGTTCGGAGGCCCGGACAGCTTCGCTGAGGTGCTTTTTTACTTCGCCAAAATCTATCGCTTGAGAAGCGTAGCCGACCAGCCCTATCTCTTTATGCGCCCACGCCTTTATATAAGGATGCCTCGTTTTGTCCAAAGCGCTCGCGTATCTTTTCAGCGCCTCTGCCGGCTCTTGCTTCTCGTAGTAGAGGAGATCTCCTTCTGCTATCGATGCCACGGCTTGTACATCTCCATGCTCCCGGGATAGAGAACGGCTGCGGTTTCTCTCCCTGAGCTGCCGGATCGCCGCAGAAACATCGCCCGTCTCAGCCGTTTTAACGGCCTCCTTCACCGCGTCATAGGCGCGCCGCGCCGGAGTCGTTTTCAAATCGGCCGCGATATACTGAAGCTGAGAATCCAATACTTTACTCCTGAGGCTCCGACAATTCGCATTCTCGCCTCTGTCGACGATGCACATAAGTAAAACAACGGTGCGGTGGTTGCCGGCAGGCGGCGGGCCGGGACGGCCGACGCTACCCGGGTCGAATCGCCTTGACGCAGGCGCAAGAGCCCGCTCCGGCGCGGGACCGCGCCCCGGCGTAGCGCTCGGCGCCGGTGCAGGATTCGGTGTTGGCGCCGGAGCTGGCGCCGGCGTAAGAGTCGGCGTGGGGGTCGGACTCGGTAGAGGCGTAGGGATCGGAGCGGACGGCAGTTGGACCTGTGCCCAAAGCCGTAAAAGAGGCTTGTCGGATACAACCGGGAACAGGAACTGAAGGCCGATCGCCAAATCAATGACGATGCGGACTTTGAGCCTACGGTTGAGAAGGCGGCCCATTAGGCGCATAGCAATTTTAATTTTAATATCCGGGCGTCTGAAGAGATACCAGGAAAATACCCTACAAATAGGGAGGTCAATACCCAGTTTGCCGCTTGGCGTTCTCTGGATTGCCCCGTCCGATACGGGGTCGTCGGGCTGAGATCACCGGCCCCATGACTCTCTGTATAAGGCGATCTCTTCTCTCACATCCCGCTCACAGTCAGAGCGGCAAATCTCCCCGACCTTGACTACCAGAGTTTGAGCCTCCATCGAGGCGCCGTCGTATTTGTAAATCGTGGCGATCGGCAGAAGAATCCGCGCCCTCTGAGCCGCATCCCCGACTTCCTCCGATTCCTGAAGCGCCTCGCTAAAGTGCTTCTTCACCACATTTAAAGCTATCGCCTGCGACCCGTAACCGATCAGCCCTATCTCCTTATGGGCCCACGCCTTCACATAGGGATGCCGGGTCTTGTCCAAAGCGCTCCCATACCTCTTCAGCGCTTCAGCCGGCGCGCGCCTTTCGTAGTAGAGGAGATCCCCTTCTGCTATCAAGGCCAGAGCCTGCACATCGCCATGTTCCCGGGACAGGGAGCGGCCGCGGTGGATCTCTCTGAGCTGTCCGATGGCCGCGGCGACATCGCCCGCCTCGACGGTCTTAACCGCCTGTTTCAATGCCTCGTAGGCGCGCCGGGCCGGAGCGGTTTTCAGCCCGGCTGCTATGTGCTCGAGCTGGGCATTGAACAGCGAGCTCCTCATCTTGCGGCAGCCCGCATTGCCGTCTCCTTTGATGACGCACATCACCAAAACAACCGTCTGGTGATTCTTAACCACAGATGGCGGCTCGCCGGGGCTGACCGGCCTAACCCGCCCCAATCGTTCCGACGCGCGCGGCGCCGCTCCGTGGCCGGCTGCTTTGCCCCGCTCTGCTCCCTCCCACCCAGGCGGAGAAATCCCCTGTGGCCCGCGGTTCGGCTCCGGTCTGCCGCCCGGCGGTAAACCGGGAGTTAATACCGGACCAGGAGTACCCGGTGGACCAGGGGCTGGCGCCGGGGTGGGCGCTACGATTGGGCTTGGAGCCGGCGCCGGCGTAGGAGCTGGCGCAGGAACAAAGACCGGGGTCGGCGCTGGAGCCGGAGTCGGAGTGAGGATTGGTGTCGGAATCGGCGTAAGAGCCGGGATCGGCGCCGGAGCCTGTATCGGCGAGGATGGCAGTTTCACCTGCGCCCAAAGCCGTGGGACGTAATGGTCTAATACAGCTGGGAATAGGAAGTGAAAGCCAACTGCCAAAGGGACGATCATGCGGATTTTGAATCCGTAGTTACCGATGCATCTCATTTAGCGAGCCCCGTCAATGATGTTAATATCCGGTCGGCTGAAGTAATAGCGGGCAGATACCTTAAATAATGTGGGAAAAAACCTATACTGTTTTTTTTGTTGCAGGGAAATCCCTGCAAGAACTTGCTCCATCTTAATCATCAGCCCGGGATGAAAATTCTTTAATATCAGCGAATTACTCATCTTTGGCGACAGTTGGCATATAGCTTGCTCGAACGCATAGACAAAAACGCCGAGGTTTGTGCAATGAACAGCGTTCGAAAAATTCTCGTCCCCGTCGATTTCTCGGAGGATTCCGCCAACGGGCTCAAATATGCGCTCTCTCTGGCGCAGGAGACGCAAGCGGAACTCGTCGTGCTGTACGTAGCGGAAAAGAAGGAAGCGGATCATTTCTTCTGTTTACTGGCCAGCATGGAGGCGTGGCCCATGCCCAATGTCTCCACCGGCATCCCGATCGACCAATTGGTGCGAGAGAAGGCCTTGGATCTTCATTATTTTATCCAACAGCACGCCAGAAACCCCGGTGCGGTGAAGATCAGAAAACGGGTGGTCGTAGGAAAGAAAAGCAGGCAAATATTAGAAGTCGCCAGAGAGGAGAACGTCGATCTGGTAGTGCTCGCTTTTCCACGACAATCTCTCTTGCGTTACCTGATTGCGCGGCGCAGGGTGCTCAAAGCGATCCCAAACTTCCCCTGCCCTGTGCTGCTCAAGCCGCCGGTGCCGAGCTTGGCCTGAGTGTGCGGCGAGACAGAACGACGATTTTTCTTCGGACGTGCGTATGGTTGGGAAAATTCTTACCCCCACGGATCTGTCGGCCGCTTCAAAAGGCGAAATTGCCTACGCCATTTCGTTGGCGCGGGAGAGGGATTGCGAGCTGGTCGTGGTCCACGCAACCTCCATCCCGGCCTACGAGTTGGGGCGTTTTTACGGCGAGGATTTTTTCCTCAGCAGGCGGCCCTTCAGTTTCAGCCTCGATCATCTCACTCGACGGGCTTCCGCCGACCTGCGTCACTTCATCTACGGTCACTTTCTCGGCGACCTAGAGCAGCTGGAATGGAAGATCCGCATAGAATTAGGAGAGGTTGCCGAGGCGATCGTTTCCGCAGCCTGTCGAGAAGAGGCGGGCCTCATCGTCATGGGAAAGCGCAAACGCAAATGGCTGCAGGTCCCCTCCCGAAGAATCTCCGAGCGAGTTATCCGAAAGGCGCCCTGTCCGGTGCTCTGTGTCAGCCCTCAGATGGCCCTGCGTCCCTGGGGCGCGCAGCGCATCCCGATCGTTGATCGCGCGGCTCGCCCGCGGCTGGCTGGGCGTCCAAGGTCAACAATGCCGATTAGAATTCTCGTGGTAGAGGACCATGTAGATTCTCTTGAACTCCTTAGCCTGCAGCTGACGTCTATGGGCTACGAGGTTATCGGGGCGATGACTGGGAAGGAAGGAATTGAGAAGGCTCAGGCTCATCATCCCGAGATCATTGTTATGGATCTCGGGCTGCCCGACATAAACGGGATCGAAGCGACCCAAAGACTAAAACACAATCCTCACACAGCCCGCATTCCAGTGATTGGTCACACGGCATGGCCGGAGGAAGCCTATAAAAATGCGGGAAAGAAGGCCGGAATATCAGAGGTCCTAACTAAACCTACCGACCCCACTCGATTCAAGACCGCAATCGAGAGACACCTTAACCTAAACTAGAAAAGCAGCCTGATCAGCGCCACCCCGATACCGAGGATCCCCAGGGAGACGGTCCACGCGAGCAAAGGATCGTGTTGGCCGGGCCACGGGAAGTCCGCGTCCAGGAGTTTTCTTATCCGGCGGTGCCTCTGGGGCGGTTGCAGGATTGTGAGGGAGAGGGTGGTGCGCCACGAGCTGTCGAATTTATGGACAGGGAAACACAAAGACAAGATGCAAAATATAAATCTTTTCATAAAGACCTCCACGATATTCCGCTCTTTGCGCGGACGATCACCGGCGAGTCTCCGGCCTTGACTTTGCTTTGGTCGCCAACGGGCGCGTTTTGCTCCCGGCGGCTCTCTTCGGGCCCTTTTCTGACGGCGCCGAGGGAGCCGATTGAGCCGCCAAGACCCCCGCCCCCCGCTCCCGGCCCTGCCAAATCGTTTCCGCCTTGAGCCAGTGATCCAAGACCCTGCCCTCGGGGCGGCCCTCATCTTCCCAGATGTGATAGGCTATCGTGCGTATTTCATCTTCCCGCTCCATAGATAAACCCCCTTTCTCGTTTGGGATTTAGTGTCAGCCTTTCCACGTCGCCAACCATATGATGATCATAGCGGACAGAATAAACTTGATAAGAATGACCAGCTCCTCCGAAAGCGTCGTTTCCATTCTCACGCGACTGTTGAGATCTTCCAACTCCTTTGTTGATCGACGCTCAGTGCGCGGGGTGGCGTGGGCCGCCAATCCGCGCCTCGTTTCATCCTCCGCAAATCGGATAGAACGCGCCGCGGCTCGCCCCAATCGCTCCATCCGACTCCGCTTACGGGCAGCACCGCCAGATCCGCCGGGCGCAGGGCCAGCACTTGTTGCGAGAAGTTCGTCGAGGGAAGCCGCGAGTAGAGCGCCTGGACTCCCCGTGTCTCGTCAGCCGTGTGGAGGTCCGACTGTATAGCGGTGAATCCATCATAGAGATCAGGCGTGGCGCGGCGGATCATTTCGAGAAAGGTTTGCACGCGCCCCACCATGACAAAGCTGTTCCACAGGCAGCCGCGCTCCATCAGAGATTGTGCTACAGGGAGAGAGGGCTTCTCCCAGAACCTGTGAACGCGACGAAGAGAAAGAGCGCTGCGCCCAAGGGCCGCCTGGGCAGGTTCAATCCATCCGTAGTCGACCTCCGGCCCTTCCGGCGTGACGCCGAGCAGGGTTACCAGCTCCGGACAGAACTCGACCGCCTCAAAGGCAGACTCCACGTAGGACATGAACTTTTTCTCGTCGGAGAAGTAGTGGTCGGACGGAAAGAAGGCTACGGAGGCGTCGGGGGCCCTGCCGGCGAGGCGCAGCAGGCTATAAAGGATCGCCGGGGCCGTGCCTTGATTCCCGGGCTGCACGATCACCTGCTTTGACGGCACGCCGCCGAGAGCCACAAGGGGAAGGTAGAAGCGCCTGTGCGCCTCCGTGACCACCACCATGGTTCGATGGCGCGGCACCGCGAGCGCGACCCGGCGCAGGGTCTGGTCCAGCAGCGTTGCCCCGCCGAATATGGGGCAGAACTGCTTGGGACGCTCATCACCGGCGATCAGCCGCGTCAACGGGCGGAGCCTGGTGCCGTCCCCTCCGGCCAGGATCACCGCCCAGCGCTCCGTTCTATCCGGCCTCAGCAGATCCGTTATGCACATGGCGTCTCCTTCCTTTTCCCCTCAAGGGCGAGAGATGACTCTTGGACTTCACATCAACGGCCAGTTTTTTTTCTTTCCACTGACGCAGCTCCTTGCGGATGTAGTCGGGCTCAAATCCCAGAGCCTCGCAGACATTGTCGAAGGAAAAAACCGAATCGCGGTCCCTGTCCCATATCCAACGCTCCGCTTCGCGAAACAGGCTCTTTCGCTTGCGGTCGCGGGCGCCGAGATATTCCTGGAAAGAGGTGACGGCGTCTTTCAGGATCGCCCGCATGAGTTTTGTTTCGGGCTCCGAGAGGCCCTTGCCGCGAACGGTATCGAAATACTCCGCCGAGATAAGAGTGTCCGGCTGAAAAAGGGAAGCGACTGTTTCCCCGACCCCGTGGTCCGCGTTCATTTTTTGACTTTCCATAAGCACCTCCGGAAGGGAGCGGCGAGCGTTATGCCGGCTAGAAGGCTTGGCTTGTATATGACTCGGGCTGTAACAACAATCGGTTAAAAACCTGAATTCGCCTGAGGTAGATACCTGATGCCGATGACACGGCCGGCTGTGGATAACTCCCCGACGAATCCGGCGGGCAAACAGCCAAAGCCGCGTGCCGGTTTCGAGATCCCTGCTGTCTCAAGTAGTTAGAGGTCGCCCAGAGCGGTATCCGCCCTAAGAGAACGGAATCTTTTGGCGGATTCCGGGGAATATTCAGGCATTGTCCATACGCAAGTTGAAGGGTTTGCTTGATTGCGTTTTGCCCCAGGCAGCTTATCTTTGCTGGTAGAAATCGCGGAGTGGGAGACGCGGTCGAAGTTGAAGCCCATGGGAGAAAGACTAATGACCGAAGAAGCATCCGAGCTCGACGCTTTCGACAGCGTGACGGAAGAGGAGATTGTCTGTCTCTGGCGCTCGCTTCACTCGAGCGGTCTCTCCGAAGGCGAGGCCTGGGACGCGGTTGTCGTCGGGCTGGCTTTAGAGGTCGCGTTCGAGCGGAGCAAAGGTTTGCGGCAGGTCGAGCAGTAGAGACCTTCGACCAGATCATGCCTCAACCTGTGCTCGCCGGGACTGCAAGGAGGGGCGCATCCATGTCTTTATTAAGAGCGGCGCTCACGCGGACGTATCGATTGATGGCTATCCAATATTTGAGCTGGAGGCTTCGAAGATCTGCCACTCGACTAACGGGAAATCTTACTTCTGCCGGAAGGATCTGAGCCGCGCGCCGGACCAGGAGAATATGTAGGAGAAATCATGCCTCAGCTTAGAAAAGATCCCGTGGTGGGCCGTTGGGTCATCATCTCCAGCGAGAGGGGGAAGCGGCCTAACCATTATGAGTTCCGAAGAAACGGATCACACAACGGTCCCTGTCCGTTCTGCCGCGGCAGCGAGCATATGACCCCTCCGGAGATCATGGCCTACCGGCCGGCGGGGTCGAACGGCGAAGGTCCGCGTTGGACGCTCCGGGTGGTGCCCAACAAATTTCCCGCCTTGATGATCGAAGGGGAGATGGACCGGCGCGGCGAGGGCGTCTACGATCTCGTCAACGGCGTGGGGGCTCACGAGGTGATCATCGAGACTCCGAACCATGAAACCAATATGGGGACTTTGACGGAGCAGCATTTTGAAGAGATTCTCTGGGCCTACCGGGACCGGATCCTGGATCTTAAAAAGGACAAACGGCTTCGCTACGTCTTGATCTTCAAAAACCAGGGCTCTGAGGCGGGCGCCACCCTGGAGCATACCCATTCCCAGCTCATCGCCCTGCCCATCGTCCCGCGCAACGTCGCCGACGAGCTTGTCGGCGCCGAGGACTACTACAAGCACAAGGAACGCTGCATCTACTGCGACATCGTGCGGCAGGAGTTGGAGGAGAAGGTCAGGGTGGTGAGCGAGAATGGGAGCTTCGCGGTGATCTGCCCCTTTGCCTCGCGCTTTCCCTTCGAGACCTGGATTCTGCCCAAGCGACACTCCGGCTATTTCGAGCACGCCTCAAAGCAGGAATACATCGATCTCTCGCGCTCTCTCAGAGAAACCCTGGTGCGGCTCAACGGGACGCTGAACGATCCGCCTTTTAACTATATCATCCATTCCCTGCCTTTCGGGGAGAGCGAGAACGGGCACTATCACTGGCACATCGAAGTCATGCCCAAGCTGACGCAGGTGGCCGGCTTCGAATGGGGCACCGGCTTTTATATCAACCCGGTCGCCCCCGAAGAGGCCGCGCTTTGTCTCCGGCAGATCGCGCTATGAGGGCTGTTCGTCAGAGATTCAGGAGGAGGGGACAAAGCCATGGCCGGCGCGGGTGAAGATCCCATTCGTGTTCTGCTCGTCGACCACGACGCATCCGAGGTCATGGCGACCCGTTTCTTGCTGGCCAGAGTTGCCGAGGCGCGATTTATCGTGGACGAGGCGGGCTCGCTTTCGGCCGCGCTGCAGCGCCTCACAAAGAGGGACATCGACATAGTGTTGCTGGATTCGACTCTACCCGACAGCGATGGCCTGGAGGCCCTTGGAACGTTGCGATCGCGCTACCCTGACACGCCGGTCATCATGCTCGCAGGCGCCGGCGACAGACAATGGGTTTCCAATGCGCTCGAAATGGGAGCGAGAGATTGCATCGTCAAGGACAACGTCAACAGCTATTTGCTGGCGCGCATCATCCTCCGGCACGCTAAAAAACCGTAGCGGGGGCGATACTTCACCAGACACAGGTCTTTACCGGATTTCTATAAACTCGGGCGCAACCACGCCTCATCCGTTTTGCCGGAGATGGCGGGCAGGCAGCCCTGGGAGGCAGCGAGGCCTGTTCATGGCCGTATTGGATCCCGACAATTACACGCTCAATGCGTACGCCGTTCCGACCTTCGTCACGGCGGCGGCGATCCTCATGCTCGGCGCAGCCGTTTTGATCCGGGAGCGCGGCTCGCGCGGGAGCGTGGCCTTTTTCTTCATGGCGCTCGCCGGGGCCGTGTGGTTCTTCGGCTTCTCCTGGATGTACTGCGCCGTCGACGAAGGCGTGGCCCTCTGGTGGGCGAAGGCGGCGTATGTGGGCGTGTCCTTCATCCCATCGACGATCTATCTCTTCAGCGCCCTTGTCACGTCTGTCTATGTCCGGCGCAAATCGCTGGTGCGCGCCGGCTGGTCGCTTTCGACGCTCTTTTCCGCGGCAGCCCTGGGCAGTGACGCGTTGATCAGCGCTGTGTACCCCGCCTGGTGGGGCTACTATCCGAGGTACGGCTGGCTGGGCATTCCCTACCTTGCATTCTTTCTCAGCATGATGGCCCTGAGCATGGGTAATTTTTGGGCCGCGTACAAAAAGGCCGATGCGGGAACGCACCGGCGCCGGCTCAAATCCTTCATGATCGCTTTCGCCATCGCCTACCTCGCCTCGGTCGATTTCCTCGCCAAATACGCCTTCCCGTTTTACCCGATCGGCTACCTCGCGGTGCTTGGCTTCGCCCTGATAACGGCGCGAGCGATCTGGCGCTACCGGCTGGTCGATATTACCCCCGCTTTCGCGGCTAGAGAAATCATCAATGTCGTGGCCGATGCCCTGTTGGTGCTCGACCGGGACGGCGTGGTGCGGGTCGTCAATCCGGCCGCGTGCCAACTGCTCGGGAAATCCGAGGTCGAACTCGTCGGCACGCCGATCACGACGGTCGCCGGCGCGATCCCGGACGGCCAGGCCCTCGCCGCGCGGATACTCAATGGCGCCATAGGAGACCAGGACGTCGCCGTGCCTCTCAGGCGGGGCGGGATGACGTTACTCAGCCTCTCCTCGTTCGTCATGCGCGATCAGGCCAGGCAGCCGGTCGCCTTCGTCTGCCTCCTGAGAGACATCACCGAACGAAAGAAAGCCGAGGACCAGATCCAACGAGGCCTGCAGCGGCTGGCCGCCCTGCATGAGATCAACATCGCCATCACCTCGACCCTGGATCTGCAATCCGTGTTGAACCTCTTGCTGGAGAAAATAGACCTGCTGGTCCCATACTCCCCGACCACGGCGATCAGGTTATTCAACGGGGAGACCAAGACCTTGGAGCTTGTCGCCTCGCGCAATCTTGCCGAGGCGGAGTGGACCGGGGACAGGTGGAAATCCGGGCGCGACCTTGCCGGGCTGGTGTTCGAAAGCAGGGCGCCCCTGCTGATCCGCAATATCCAGAACAATCCCGGCATAGAAAACCGGGAGTTTTACCGCAAGCACGGATTCATCTCCTATCTGGGGGTGCCGTTGACCGCCAAGGACGAAGCCCTTGGGGTGCTCTCCTTTTATACTAAAGGGGAGCGGCCGTTCGCCGAGGAAGAAGTCGAGTTCCTGACCACGCTGGCGGGGCAGGCGGCCATAGCGATTCACCACTCCCAGCTCTTCGAGCGGATCAAGAAACAGCCCTTTGTCCCGGATAAGGAAAACCGCGAGAGCGAGTAACCGGCCCTCAGTTTCAGAGATAGTTCTCCCGTCGGATTCAGGTGCTTACCCGATTGTATTGTCGCGTCATCGCGCGCATGATAACATAAAAATTCTGAATCGGGATTACCGTGATGGCGAATGACCATGGCGAATGACCATATAGAGCGGCTCTTGCAAATCATCGGGGAAATCCAGGACCGGGTAGAAAAAAAGCTGGAGCGCCGCAGCACGGCCGGGGCGCCCGGGCCAAGTCGAGAGGAAGCCCTGGAGGAGTTACGGACCTGCGTGGAGGAGCTCCGGGTAGTGGGGGAAGAGCTAAAACATCAGAACGAGGAGCTGGCCCGCGAACGCTATCGCTATTCGGACCTTTTCGACTTCGCCCCGGACGCTTATCTGGTAACCGATCCTGAAGGAACCATCCGGGAGGCGAACCAGGCGGCAGTAAAACTCTTCCACTGCCCTCAGAATTTCCTGATAGGCAAACCTCTGGCCGTGTTTGTAGCCGATAGGGAACATAATGCCTTTCGCACCCGATTGGCTGGCCTCAAGGTAGACGCCGCGGAGAAAGTGGAAGACTGGCGGGTTAGCATGCAGCCGCGCGACGGTCCATCCTTTCACACTGTAATGACTGTGGGCGCTATCCGCGATTCGGTAACCCGGTTGACCGGCCTGCGCTGGCTTATCCGGGCTATCCCCTACTAGCAAAACCTGCCGTTACCCTTCTACCTGTTTCAGATACCATTCCAACCGGATTCAGGTGTTTGCCCGATTGTATTGCCGCCTCATTGCCCGCATGCTAGGATGGATTAGGAATCGGGATTGCCATGAAAGGGAATAGCCGGTTAGAGCGAAGCCTGCAAATCATCGGGGAGATACAGAACCAGGCAAAAAAAAAGCTCAAGCTCCGGAGCACGGCAGGGCCTGGGCCAACTCGCGCAGAAGCGCTGGAGGAGTTACAGACCTGCGTGGAAGAACTCTGGGTAGTTGGGGAGGATCTGCGCAGGCAGAACCAGGAGCTCTTCCGCGAACGCCAGCGCTACGCTGACCTTTTCAACTTCGCCCCGGACGCCTATCTGGTAACCGATCCTGAAGGAATAATCCAAGAGGCAAACCAGGCCGCGGCAAAACTTTTCCACTGCCCTCAGGAGTTCCTCAGAGGCAAACCTTTGGTCGTGTTTGTAACGGAGGAAGAACACCGAGCTTTCCGCACCCGTTTGGCTAGCCTCAAGACAGCAGGCGTAGAGAAAGTGGACGACTGGCGGGTTACCATACGGCCGCGCCAAAGTCCGGCCTTTCACGCCATAATGACCGTGAGCGCTAAACCTGATCCGGTAAGCCGGTTTATCGGCATACGCTGGCTGGTGCGGGCTACCCTAGATGGAAGCGCCCCGCCATCACCTCCACTCTGACCGCCTTGAAGTCTCTTTTCAGCTCGGCGCAAGCCTTTCGGGATTTCAGATGACATATCTCTGATTGCAAATCTGAGATCTGCAATCTGCCATTTGAGATTCCGAGCAGCAAAGCGAGGATATGCCCCTTGACCTACCTACCCGCAAGCGGTAAAAGTCGCATGTCATAATCAAAGACGAACGGAGTGGTTAAGAGGATAGCTGAAACGTGAAGGAGGACTATACCAAAGAGCCGGCATCCCGCGTCTCTTCGACCTCTTCTAACGGCGCCTTCGACATCGTGGCCCTGGCCGCCTCGGCCGGCGGTCTCAGGGCTCTGAGCGAAGTTCTAGCTGCGCTGCCGGCTGATTTTCCAGCCTCTATTGTCGTGGTGCAACACCTGGACCCGCGCCACCGCAGCCTGATGGCCGATATTCTCAGCCGCCGCACGGCTCTGCGAGTTAAGCAAGCCGAAGAGGGAAACCGCTTGAATCCAGGGGTAGCCTACATCGCTCCGCCCAACAGGCATCTGCTGGTCAATTCGGACAGCACTCTATCCCTCTCTCAATCTGAATTGGTCCATTTCGTGCGCCCGTCGGCGGATCTCTTGTTCGAATCGGTCGCGGCGAGTTACAAGGACCGCTCTATCGCCGTAGTTCTGTCCGGCACGGGCAGCGACGGCTCCATGGGGGTTCAGGCGATCAAGAAGATGGGCGGAACGGTGATCGTCCAGGATGAGAAGACATCCGAGTTCTTCGGCATGCCCGGCGCCGCCATCCAGAGCGGCAGCGCCGATTTCATCCTGCCGCTGGATGAGATCCCCTCCGCCCTCGTCACCTTGGTCTCCACAGGAGATATCTCTTGAGCGAACGCGAAGACAACAAGCAGTTCGAATCTCTCCTATCCTATCTCCAGCAAAACCGCGGTTTTGATTTTACCGGCTATAAGCGCCCCAGTCTGATGCGGCGGATAAGCAAGCGGATGCAGATGGTGAGCATTGAAAGCTTCGGGGACTACATGGATTACCTGGAGGTCCACCCGGAGGAATTTCCCCAACTATTTAACACCATCCTGATCAATGTGACCTCCTTTTTCCGCGACCCGCCGGCCTGGGATTACCTTGCCGGCGAAATCATCCCCCGCATCCTTAAAGACAAAAAAAAGGATGAACCGATCCGAGTCTGGACTGCGGGCTGCGCCTCCGGTGAAGAGGCCTACACCATCGCCATGGCGCTGGCGGAGGCAATGGGGGTTCAAGCGTTCCGCCAAAGGACCAAAGTTTACGCTACTGACGTAGACGAAGAAGCCCTCAATCTGGCCCGCCAGGCGAGTTACGGTGACAAAGAGCTGCAAGAGGTCGATGCCAAACTGAAGGACAAATACTTTGAACCTCTCAATAGCCGCCATAGCTTCCGCGCCGACTTTAGACGCTGCGTCATCTTCGGCCGCCATGACCTGGTCCAGGACGCCCCCATCTCCCACCTGGATTTGCTGATCAGCCGCAATACCCTTATGTATTTCAACGCCGAGACCCAGGCGCGCATCCTCGCCCGTTTTCATTTTGCCTTGAAAGAAAACGGATATCTCTTCTTGGGGAGGGCCGAGTTACTGTCCACTCATGGCAACTTCTTTACACCGATGGATCTCAAAAGCCGCATCTTTACCAGGGTGCCCCAGGTCAACATGCGCGATCGCGTATTGGCGGTCGCGCATCCCGGCAACAATGTGCTCGACACGCCACGGCAAAATCGTTTAGTGGAATTGGCTCTCGATTGGTCACCCGTGGCAAAAATCGTAGTCGACTTAAACGGAAATCTCGCTCTCGCCGACCAGAAGGCGCGGCTCCTCTTTACTTTGAACCCCAAGGATATCGGCCGGCCCTTGCAGGACCTGGAGATCTCGTACCGGCCGGTAGAGTTGCGCTCTCTCATCGAGCAAGCCTATGCCGAACGCCGCACGGTGACGCTGACCAGCGCCGAACGGCGCTTCCCCAACGGGGAAGTTCAGTATCTGGATGTCATCGTGGCCCCGCTTTATGACGAAGGGCGCAATCCCTTTGGTGTGAGCGTCTCCTTCACAGACGTGACTTCTTTCCAAAATGTGCAGGAGGAGCTGCGGCACAGCAACGAGGAGCTCCAAACCACCGGTGAGGAGCTGCAGTCCTCCAACGAGGAGCTGGAGACGACCAATGAGGAGCTGCAGTCGAGCAACGAGGAGCTGGAGACGACCAATGAGGAGCTCCAATCCACCAATGAAGAGCTGGAGACCATGAACGAGGAGCTGCAGTCCACCAACGAGGAGCTGCAGACCCTTAACGACGAGCTGCAACAGCGCACCGACGAAGCCGGCACTGCGAATGCTTTTTTGCAATCCATTCTTGCCAGCCTGCGCTCCGGGGCGGCGGTCGTGGATGCAAGCTTCAACATCCTTTTCTGGAACCACAAGGCCGAGGACCTTTGGGGTCTCAGGGCCGACGAGGTAAAGGGGCAGTCGTTGTTGAGCCTGGACATCGGCCTGCCGATCGAGCAAATGAGAGAGGCCATCCGCTCATGCCTGGCCGGCGAGGAACACCAGCACGTGGTGCTGGACGCCACCAACCGGCGGGGCAAGGCGATCAAATGCCGCATCACCTGCACTCCGCTCATGACCTCGAACAGGGAGCGCCAGGGGGCCATATTGTTGATGGACGAGATGGAGAGATGAAAGCGGAGATCTTCGACCCGAAAATCGGCGCGGCCCAGGCGCGCCTGGAGTCTTTGCGGCAACGCCTCGACGAGGCTGCCCCCTCGGAACGTGAGCTGCTGGCCGACTCCTTTGAAGAGCTTTCCATCGCCCTGACAGAGCTGGAAGTGGCTATGGAACAGTTGCGCCAGACCAACGATCAATTAGCCGCATCCCAGCAGGCGCTGGAAGCGGAGCGGCAGCACTACCAGGAGCTGTTCGAATTCACCCCGGACGGCTACCTGCGGACTTGAATGGAACCATCCGGGAAGCCAACCTCGCTGCGGCGGCGCTGCTCCACGCGCCCCAGGAGTTTCTGGTGGGCAAACCGCTCGTCCTCTTTGTTGCCGAAGAAGAACGTAAGGAGTTTCGCGGCTTGCTCCTCCGGCTGCGGCGAGGAGAGAAGATCGAGCGATGGGAGGCGTATCTCCAGCCCCGCCCTGGCGCGCTGTTCCCCGCGGGCCTGCGCGTCAATTTCATACGCGACGCCAAAGGCTCCCCGATCGGCTTGCGCTGGCTGGTGCTGGACATCACCGAGCACAAGCGCGGGAACGAAGCGTTGCGTGAGAGCAAC
>JACPDC010000186.1 GCA_016184235.1 Deltaproteobacteria bacterium
ATGACGAAAACGGCGAAGAGGAAGACGGTGACGACCACGGTGGTCTCGCCGATGCCGATCACGGCCATGAGGATCGGCACCAGCGCCGAGATCGGCGCGCTCACGAAGATATTGACCCACAAACCAAGAATCCTGCCGAGGCTCGCTACCCGAGCTATCAGCACGCCGACGGGTATTCCGATCGCCATGGAGAGTCCCATGCCGATGGCGAAGGAGCGCAAGGAAATGACCACCGCCGCGCTGAACTTGTCGGTCGGCAGGATCGTGATCCCGGCGGCGACCACGTCGGAGAAGGGCGGGATGATGGACGAGAGCTTCGCCCGGCCGACCAGCTCCCATACAATGAACCAGATAGCCAGCGAGAAGACGATCGGGATCTTTCTGCCGAACAGAGTCATGTCAACAGCAACGTGCCAACTTTAAACGGTTCAAACGACTTGAACGGGTCAAACGGTTCAAACTGTTCAACACGTTCTGCGGTGCCTACCGTAGTCAATCGACATAGCGTTTGAGGATCTGCCATATCTCATCCACGACATCGAGGTAGTTCTTGTCGCGTCGGATCTCGTCCGGGCTCGTGCCGCCGCGCTCGATGTCCGGGCGGATGATCCTCGATACCGTCCCCGGACGCGGCGACAGCAGAACGATCTGGTCCGAGAGATAGGCCGCCTCCTCGATGCTGTGAGTGACGAAGATGACCGTTTTCCTCTCCACTTGCAGCAGGGCGAGGAGATCTTCCTGGAACTTGCGCCGGGTCTGCTCATCGACCGAGGAGAACGGCTCGTCCATGAGCAGGATGTCCGCGTCCACGGCCAGGGCGCGGGCGAGACCGACGCGCTGTCTCATGCCGCCCGACAATTGATGCGGATAGCTCGCCTCAAAGCCTTTGAGTCCGACCCGGCCGATATAGTCGCGGGCTATTTTCGCGCGCTCCTCCCAGGCAAGCCCGCGTAGCTCCAGGCCGAAGGCGACGTTTCTGAGCACGTTTGCCCAGGGAAGCAGCGCGAAGTCTTGAAAGACGAAGGCGCGCTCCGGCCCCGGACCCTCGACCTTTTTCCCCTTCACCCAGACCTCGCCGCCGGTCGGCGCAATCAGGCCGGCGATGATCTTGAGGAGCGTTGTCTTGCCGCAGCCGCTGGGACCCAAGAGCGTGCTGAGCCGCCCGGTGGGAAGCTCGAGGTTTACTTCTCGGAGCGCCTCGACGCCGCCGTCGTAGCTCTTTCCGACCCCTCTCACTTGAACGATCGCGTCAGCCGGCATGGTCAGGAGCCGCGTATCTCAGGGGGAAAGATCTTCTGCTCGAGCCGCTCGAGCCCATGGATGGCCAGCGCCGCGATCACGATGATCGAGACGATGGTCGCAAACATCTCAGGATAATCCGCCACGGAGCTGTGGTAGGTGATGAGATCGCCGATCCCCGTGGGTGTGATTAACAGCTCGGCGATCACCACGCCGATGAAGCCCATCGCCAGGCCGAGCCTGAGTCCGGCAAAGATCAGCGCGCCCGCGTGCGGCAGAATGATCTTGATCACCTCCTGCCGCCTCGTCCCGAGAAAAGAACGGCACATCTGGATCAGCGAGGGGTTGGTGTTGCGGATCCCCTTGTAGGAGTTCATCACGACCACCGGCGCGGCGAGAAAAACAACCGCCAGCACCTTTGCCGTGAGCCCGATGCCGTAGATGTAGGTGATCAGCGGGATGATCGCCGCCATCGGCGCCGCCTGCAAGATGATGAAAAGCGGCAGGCTCGCCCACTCGATGGCGCGGGAGAGTCCCATGCCGATGCCGAAGCCGATTCCGGCGATGCCGCAGAGGGCGATGCCGATGAGGAGCGGTTGCAGGGTGACGAGATAAGCCTTGGGCAGGCTGCCGTCCGCGGTGATGCGCACGAGCGCCAGGAAAGTCTTGCTGAACGACGGGAAGGCGAGGCTCACCGGCCAGCGGCCCGCCAGCTCCCACAGGCCGAAGAAGAGGGCGAAAGAAATCAGTTGCCAGACAAGGCTTCGCTTCAGGATCGGTTCTTTACGGTTCACGCGGAGATATCCTCGATAACGCCGAAATTGCGGAATTGGAGCGTTAGGGCGCCGAAAGCGAGCATTGGCGAAGCACGCCAGGCCGCGCCCCCGGCGCCCCGAAAGGTAAGTCGCACTACTTTACGTTTGCCAGCGCCGCTTTAAGCGGGGCGAGATGCCAGAAGTCCTCCACCTTGAGATTTTCGCCCTTGAGCGCCCCGGACAAGCGGAAGAACTCCAGGTCGTTCTTCGCCGCGCTGTCGCCTCCGCCATCGTTGGGGAAGACGCCGTTTTGGACGGCTTCCCGGTAGAAGGGAAGGATCTCCCCCTCCAGCTTCGCCGGCAGGTCCTTGAGCAACCCGAGCTTCTTGCGCTCCTCAAGAACCCAGTTGGGGTTGGCATTGATCGCCCGATTGACCTTGGTGAGCTCTTCCAGGAAGATCCTGACCCCGGCCTGTTTCTTGTCCAGAAATTCCCTGGTGGCGAAAAGCGCCTCGTCGCTCGCTTTGACGTTGCCCAGCGGCAGGATGAGGAACTTGTCCGGCTGCTCCTTCATGACCATGTTCTTGTTGGACGCGTCGAGAATCGTCGCCTTGATGTTACCCTTGAGCAACGCCAGGGCCCGCACCTGGGAACCGGGGACGTAGCTCACGTTCTTATACTTGATCTTGTGCTCCTTGGCCGCGAGGTTCATGATCGCTTCCGTCCCGGAGCCGCGGGTGTGCACGGCGATCTCCTGGCCGTCCAGGTCCTTCCAGCTCTTGTAAAATTCTTTGTTGACGATCGGGAAGAACAGGAGCGCGCTCAACTGATAGAAAAAGCGGATCGGCGCGCCGACCTTCTGAAGGGCCGCGTAGGGTGTCCCTTGGCCGATGTCTGCCTGGCCGTTGATCACGGCCTGAGTTGCGACGTCTTCGCTCTTAAAGGCCGTGATCTCGACATCGACGCCGCGCGCCTTGGCCCGTTCGGCGGCGATCAGGAGCGGCAACTCGTCGATCGAGACGACGTCCCCCAAGGCGTAGCGGATTTTCGTCCGCTGCTGCGCCCAGGCGGCAGTCGCAGATAATAGAATAACCAGTAAAAGCACTATCGTTTGTCTTAGCTTCATGAAATTCCTCCTCTCTCTTGACTGGGTTGGATTCGAGTTTGTCCGTTACCTCCCGCTAGCCCATACCTCAACTCTGCTCCGTTCGTCAACGTCGTCGATCACCCGCCGCGACCCTCTGGTCTGCTGGGACCGAAGCCTGTCTCGGGGAAGAGAGCCTTCCGGCCGCGGTCAATGGAGAGGTTGGGACCTTCCTGTCCTCGTAAGCGAACATCGGCTCGGAGGCGTCGGAACTCTTTGCGAGCCGAGGAGTGCAGCATCGACTGTCTGAGCCCGTATTTGTTTTATGGGCGAGTTTCGATGCTGCCTGAGGCGAGCTGCTAGAGTTCCAGCCGACGAGACGGTGAGCCAAGAGGATAGGGAGGTCCCTTTCTTCATTTCTTTCGGGGAGCGAGGTAAGTCCCCGAACGAAACCCTCTACCCCCAACGGCGTCACATTATTTGCGGTGAAGCCCGGTTGAAATCCCAATCTGCTTGTGCAAACCTGATTTTGCCCATGGCAGAGCGCACGAAAAATCTTTTGCGGGAGCTTCCCTCCGTAGATCGCCTCCTCAATCATGCCGAAAGCGGGCCGCTGCTGGCCCGGTTCAGCCGCGACTACGTCACGCAGAAATGCCGCGAGGTATTGGACGAGCTGCGCCGGGCGATCCAGGACGGCAACACCTTCAAAGACGGCGATCTCAAGGAGGACGGGATCCTCGAGCGCGTCAGAAGGCGCGCGGACGTTGAGGCAGAGCCGAAGCTTGTTCGGGTCATCAATGCCACGGGCACGATCCTTCACACCAATCTCGGGCGGGCCCTGCTTCCTCGGGCGGCGATCGAAGCGGTCTGCCGCGTCGGCGGCAGCCCGGTGAATCTCGAATACGATCTCGCCGAGGGAAAGCGCGGAAAGCGAGAAGAGGCGATCGAAGAACTCCTCCTCGACCTCACCGGCGCCGAGGCCGCTACCGTGGTGAACAACAACGCCGCGGCGGTTCTGCTCGGCCTCAATACGCTGGCGGAAGGGAAAGAGGTCGTTGTCTCGCGCGGCGAGCTGATCGAGATCGGCGGCTCCTTTCGCATCCCGGAGATCATGGCCAAGAGCGGGGCGATCCTCAAAGAGGTCGGCAGCACCAACCGCACCCACCCGCAAGACTACGAGAAGGCGATCGGCAAGGTCGCCATCGGGAAAAAGCACAAAATCCCGGTGATGGAGGATCTGGGGAGCGGCGCGTTGATCGATATCAGCCAATACGGCTTGCCGAAGGAACCCGTGGTCGCCGAGCGCATCCGCATGGGCGCGGATATCGTCACCTTCAGCGGGGATAAGATTCTCGGCGGGCCGCAGGCGGGACTCGCGGTAGGAAAAAAAACCTGGATCGGCCGGATGAATAAAAACCCGCTCCAGAGGGCGCTGCGCTGCGGCAAGCTCACTTTGGGCGCGCTGGAGGCGACGCTGCGGCTCTACCGGCAATCGTTCGATGTCGCGAAGGAGATTCCGACCCTCCGGGCATTCACCCGGACGCTTGCGGAGATCGAGGAGATGGCAGGGCCATTGCTCCCCAGACTGGAGCGGGCTCTGGGGAACGGGTTTCGTCTTAGCCTGGGAGACTCTGTCTCCCAGATCGGTAGCGGCGCGCTTCCCACAGAAGAGATTCCGACGAAAGTTATCGTCGTAGAGCACTCCGGCATGAGCGCCGAGCGCGTGGCAAAACGATTTCGTGAGGCCAATCCTCCCATCCTCGGACGAATCAAGGACAATCGCTTTCTGTTGGACTTAAGAGCCATTTTCGACCCTGACGATTTAATTCCGAACTTTGGCGGCGCACGCGAGCAGAGATAGTTTCGAGTTTGAAATCTGAGATCTGAGATTTGAGATCGAAGAGATGCCTTACATCATCGGCACTGCCGGGCACATCGACCACGGCAAAACCAGTCTCATCAAGGCACTTACGGGCGAGGATACGGACCGGCTCAAGGAGGAAAAGGAGCGGGGGATTTCGATCGATCTGGGCTTTGCCCACTTCGACCTTCCGGACGGAACCCAGGCGGGCATCGTCGATGTGCCGGGACATGAGCGCTTCATTCGCAACATGCTCGCCGGCGCTCACGGC
>JACPDC010000187.1 GCA_016184235.1 Deltaproteobacteria bacterium
GCCGTCGCCGCGGTTGACGACGCCGGTAAAAAAGGCGATGTCCATGCCGCCGGCCGCGGCGCTCAAAACCGAGCCCGGTATCGTATAAGCCATCTGGATATCGCCGGAGGCCAGCGCGGCCATGGTTTGCGGACCGCTGCGGATATTGATGACCTCGACGTTGACGCCGTGCTTGCGAAAGAAACCCTGCTCGACCCCGGTCCAGAGCGCTTCCACCTTTTCATTGAAGGCGCCGTGGGCGATGCGCACCAGCGGCAGCTCCGCCGCCTCAGATAAACGCCAGGGCAAGAAAACACAAAGAAGAGAAAAAGCCAAAACAGGGAACAGCCTTCTTTCCTTCTCCCATAGCAACACCAGAGCAGACAAACCGTTTTTCACAGCATCGCCTCCTTTTCCGGTTTCCGAACGATCCGATCGTGGGCGAACTTCTCTATTTCGAGCGCGCCGAATTTCCCAACCGACTGCTTCTGCTTAAAGCTGTTCCCGCTAATTTACAGCGGAGCGAGCTTTTTGCAAAGCCTTAACAATCGCCTCGGCCTCAAGACCGAGCTCCAACGTCTCGATAAGTGCCGCGTACCGCGCCGGATCAATGATTGTCTTCACCTCAGGTTCAAATACATGGAACGCCTTTAACCCGAGCCCGATTCCCGCCAGAGGGCCGGCGTAAGTAGGATCCCCGCGCGTTACCGTTTCGAATTGAACCACACAGCTATCCACGTTCGGCGCCCCGAGAATGACCACAAGATCATTTTTTCCGTACTGCTCGGCTAGTTCCTTTACACGACCTTGAACCTCAAGGTCCACAGCCCCAGCGGCTGTTCAGACAAAGCACTGAGTCGATGAGTAGGCGATCTTCGCTCCCGTGCCCTCAACGGCCTGTTCGATGGTGTGCGCGGGCACGCCATCTCTCTCACCGAGAATAATGAGTCCCTTTCCCTTCAGATCCAGATGTTGTTTCTCTATCAATGGACACCTCCGGTAGATATTGCCTGGGGGTGCCGCTCCAGCAAGAGCGACATCCCATCACCTAGCTGCGTCATTTGCCCCAGAAACAAACTCGCACGGGCAAAAAGAAAACATCTTCGCAATTCGCCCTGAGTCAAGCCTCTCAGGGCATGTGGCAGGTAAGCAAAGGCCGATGCGATATGCCCTTGTGTCGGCACATAACCCGGCACTCCCTTCTTGCTCATGAATTCGGCTATCTCCCCCCGGCCGATCTTCCCGCAAGCGGCCAGGACTGCTGCCAGCATGCGATAGTTGCGTTCAGGGACATCCCCTCCGTTAGCCGGAATGGTCACCTCCGGGTTGTGGAGTTCCGAGACAAATTTGTCTACCCCAGCTACATCCAATTTCAATCTCTCTAAAGGCTCGACGACAATGGCTTTCAGCTGCTGGTCCATCCCGGCTCCGGATTGGACCGGGTGGCGTCCCACGCCCGCGAGATTCAGAACCGGACTCTTCCCGTCATCCCGGCCGATCCAGGCGGCGATCGCCGCCTGAACGTCCTCCAAAACCGGGATTCCTTTCTCCAGATGATAAAGGAACTTCATTCCCAGTTTGGGCAACGAAGAGCCACCCACCACTATGACGTTTTCCACTACGCCGCTTTGCACCATAGCCGCGCCTATCACCATCGCCGGGATCGGCGCCGCGCAGAAATCTTTGATATCTACTCCCGAGGCCAAGCCGCAGCCAGCAAACTCCGCTATGGCCTTTGCCAGGTTGCCTCCTCCTCGTTGATAGCGATCACCGACTGCCTCCTCTGAGCAGCTCAAGACAAAATGGGCATCCTCCACCCTCAGCTTGCTGTCCTGGTGAGAAATCTCGCGAACCGCCAACGCCGCCGATACCTTGCAGCACAGATTTTCCAGCAGTATGGGAGCCGTGAGCGAGCCATCCTCCGCGTTGCCGTGCCGCACCCAGCCTACCGGTTCCGCATCCGCGCCAACGAAAAGAGGCAACCCGCCTCCCCGGTCGATTTCACACCTGAGCTGCTCCCGGGTGAGAAGGGCGGGAACAACTCGAACCAGAGGTTTACATAGTCGGGATTGATCCAGGCGGGGCTTCACATCTTCCCAAAAACGATCTAACAGATGAACATGCTTGAAAACGTCCGCAACCGCCAAGAGGCCGAGAAATCTCTCTTCCTCTACAAGCTCTCCAAAAGGGAGAGACTCGTTCGCCCTCAGAGGGGGACGGTTGAACCACGGCCTGTCGATTTCGAAAAGCCTTTGCGGCGACTGTTTCCCAAGAAAAACGTCATTGGGGAGATAATTTTCCGCCTGAGCAAAGCTGCGCAGGCGTCCCAGCAGCTCCTTAAGACGCGAAGGGCGGGCGGCGATCTCCCTCGACGGCTTGGAACCGTACCGGACAAGCCCAGGCGAATGGATCAGAATGGCGCTTGCCGCCTTGACTACCGGCTGCAGATGGGACATGAGCCTCCTAATAAGCCCTGCACGCCCAGGACTGTCTGCCCCAATTATCGACGCCGCCGACGATCATGTCCCGCGCGTCCAAGGTTAAAGAGTCCCGCGCCGACGCCACAGGCGCGCCAGGATAGCTGAGAATCTTAATCTCCTTGTAGGGGCCTACGACCTTCTCCGCGGGCGGCAAGTCGATCCAACGGTCCCGGCTGCCTGTGCTTACCACAGCATCCGCTTCCGGCACATAGTAGAGAAGAGGAGAATCTATCCCCTCCTTTCCGCCATACTCGTAGGTCACCAGCACCGTCTTGATCCCGCGCTTTTCACAGGCACGAATCGTGAGCATCAAATCCACGAAGGCATTCCCGGAGCCAAGCCAAGTCACCAAGGCCGCATCGGCTCCCAGGGTAGACGCCAGCTGCGCTGTGTTCTGAGCAATGACTTCCTTGCCTTGAAAAGTTTCGAAACGAATCCGCTCCAGGATCACCCCGGCAAAATTCAGCCGCTTACCGTGCTCACGATAGAGACCCAGGACCAGAGGATGATTCTGCCAGTCCCAGGTTATGGGAAAATAACCTATGCAGCGCGTGGTATTTATGGCGAATGCCCCGTCGAAGAACTCGTTGGGATGGACTACCGTAGCCAGCGAATCCCGAATAGGGAGACCGTAGTAACTCACACCAGAGTGGACATGATGGCTATCGGTGAGACAGCCTTGTATGAACAACACTCTGGGCAGCTTTGGCTTCACTTTAGTCAAGTCGAAGGTCTCAACCCGCTTCACCAACCGCAGGCTTAAGACCAAGCCAAAGAGACTGCTAAAACGCGATGCCTCAGCACCCGGCCCCCACATGTCTAGGATAGCGCTGCGTTGAACGCCAAGTCCGGCTCGGATCGTCCCCTCATATTCCGCCGCGACCAATACCGCCATCCCGGAAAGACGATGCGTGCGGCCCTCTCCCACCGGCGCTACCGGCCCAAGAATCCCCGGAAACACCTGCCCCTTCCCCTCCACCTTAACCCTCGGCTCCACCACGTCCCGTATACCGGTGACCCTTACCTTTTCACCAGGAACAACCACCTCCAGCCACGCCTCCTCTATGCGTTTGTCTTGCAGGACAAGACCCTTTAATTGCCCCCTGTCCACCTCCAACTTCCCAGAGTGGTAACGAAACGCTCTTCCAAAACCTATGTCAGTTACCGGAAACTCCGCCATCTCAAGGTGCATCTCATCTCCTCCACTCAAGCGCTTACAGCCATATTGGGCAAAAAGACGGTGGGCGCTTTTACCTCTGATTGCAGCGCTTTCAATGCAGTCTCAACAATCTCCTGACGTAACTGGGCATCTATCTCCGCCGGCAAGCTCGGATCGCCGCAAGGATGCGGTATGCTTACCCCCTTCACGATGCGGCTTGCACCCACCTGCTCTGCCACAGGATACGCCACAGGATACATCGCGCTGATAAGCGCTACCGGAAACCCCGCTCGATCAAGCTCTTTGGTAATCACAGCGCCGCTGCGACTACAGGTCCCTCACGTGGCTACCAACAGCACACCGCCTACCCCTTCCTTGCGCAGATCCGCCGCGATCTCCTGACCAATCCGTTTCATCACCGACGGAGATCCTTGATTCCCGGGAACCACATAGTAGGCGGGATAAAGCTTCCCCTTCCCTATCTTCCCCTTGGCCTCCAGCGCCCTAAGGGCATCCAGAGGGACTCCGTAGTGAGGATTCTCATTCATATAAGAGACATTGTAACCCCCGTGCACCGCTTCCCAACGCCCCGGCTCCAATGCCCCTAACTCGGCAATATTGTACTTTCGCCAAAATGTATTCCTGTAGGTCTTAAAACCATCCGGATTGCCCCAGGGAACCACCCCACTGGTGGTGATGACCGCGATGGTGGCCGAAGAGGAATCCGCCAGCGGCGCGGCAGGCGCAATCTGGTCCCAAACCTCCATGGGCACCTCGGTTACAAAGGGCTTACCCGCTACCTTTTTGAGTAAAATATCGATAGCGCGCTCTACCCCCGGACGCTCAGTTCGTTCCAGCCGCCGTATGCCGCGCGGAAGGTATCCCTCTTCCCCCGCAGATCCTATCTCCGCACCACTCCCCACTCGACACGCAAACCGCGCCATCAACGAGAGCGCTTTTGTCATCCCCGCCGCACTCTCCGCCGTAGGAAGTAGATACACCCTCATGTTCCGATACTCCCCATACGCCGAAACCGCTGGATTCTCAGAATCCATCCCCACCACACACCCTATCCCCAACCTCTCCGCTACCGCCTGACATATCTCCACCGATGCAAGTCCGTACCGCCCAGAATTAAATGCCGGCCCCGCTACCACTACATCGGGCCGACGCTTCTCCACTTCCCGCACAATAACTCCCTTCGCCTCCTCAACATGCTCATGAAAATAGTTGTCCCCATAATAAATCGTCGCCACCACCTTCCCCCGATCCCCAAGCTGCCCCTGAAGCCCACGCGCCGCTCCTGCCGCCCCTTCAACCGCGACCACAGGACTGCCTGCCTTCTCTTCTCCCCCAAGCCCGGCAAAAAACTGATTCACTATATGAATAATTGTTAACATGAGCCTCCCTCCTTTCGATTCCTTCAGTTTCACTTAGGGCCCGGTTGAAAGAGCCCTTTTTGCTCTAACTTCTTTACGATTCTATCATCGATTACATCTTCTGCCTTGAGGCCGCGAATCTTCTCGTTGGTGGTTCCTAACAGCCGGATGGCATTTTGGATCCCTTCCACGGTTGGATAGATCCGTCGTTCATAGAGGGTCTTCATAATCTCGTAACCTTCTGCCGCATCCTCCGCCCGAGGCAGATAAAGTCCCTTGGCTAAACTCTTCATGACCGGAGCTTTGTTGGCAGGATCCTGAATAAAGGCGATCGCCTCTACCAAGGCGGTGAGGACCTTCTCGACTACTTCAGGTGACTGGTCCACCAGGCTGCGCCGAGCAAAGACGGTCGTCCCCTGGTAGGGGATGCCCAACTCGCTGAGGTCAGCAAGGATGCGGTATCCTTGGCGCTTCAAGCCATAAGCAAATGTGTGATTGAAGGTGGCTCCGTCGATATTTCCAGAGGCGACCGCTTGCGACCGCACCGCCTCATTCCCAATGACTCTGATACTGATCCCGTCGCGCTTTGGGTCAATCCCCCAATGCTCAAGGGCCAGCATAGTGAATACCCAATTCCCCCCTCCTATGCTGGTGACGCCAATTGTTTTGCCCTTGAGATCCATGGGAGTCTTTATCTCGGGGGCGACCACAAAAGCGCCGGTGAGCTTATTGACCAAGCCCGCGACAAAAACCAAGTCAAGCCCCCCTGCCATGGCGCCCAGGATGGCGCCCGAAGTGGAGCCGGTGTTGAGATGAGAATCGCCCCTTGCAAGCGCCGACAAAGCCACAGAGGCCGTGTTTACATAAACCAATTGCACATCCAAACCATGTTTGCGGAAGAAGCCCTGGTCTCGCGCCACAAACAAGGCGCCCTCCCTTTCGCTAAAAACGGCATAGGTGATGACTAACTTGGTCGGGGTCGAGGCCGCGCCAAGTGGAACGTCATAGAAAGGAAAGGGGAGGACCACAGCGATAATCAAAACAGAAAGTAGTGTTTTCATATGGTTTAACTTACCCGGATATAAGGGTCACCTGTAACGAGCCAACCTCTGTCTCAAAATCCTTCCCGCTCTAACCTGCGCGCAATTCGATCGTCCACGAGATCCTCCACCTTGAGCGCGCCGAGTTTCGGATTGACTCTGCCTAAAACGCGCAGGGCATTTTGCAGCCCCTCCCTGGTGGGGGTAATGCGC
>JACPDC010000085.1 GCA_016184235.1 Deltaproteobacteria bacterium
CCGGTGAGCTGATGGGTTGCCCCCGCCGGGTTGGTGAGCGGGCCGAGGAGGTTGAAGACGGTTCTGATGCCGATTTCACGCCTCGGCTGGACGGCGTACTTCATCGCCTCGTGCAGCAGCGGCGCGAAGAGAAAGCCTATGCCGATTTTTTCCAGGCACTCCTCGACCCGCTCCTTGGAGGCATCGATCTTGACCCCCAACACCGCCAGCACATCGGCGCTCCCGGACTTACTGGAGACCGAGCGGTTGCCATGCTTCGCCACGGTGATCCCCGCGCCCGCCACGACGAACGCCGACGCGGTGGAGATATTAATGGTCCCTTTCTGATCTCCTCCGGTCCCGACGACGTCGAGGACGGGATCGGCCTTGACCTTGACGCGGTGCACCTTCTCCCTCATGACCCGCGCCGCCCCGGTGATCTCCGGCATGGTTTCGCCCTTCATCCGCAACGCGGTGAGAAAAGAGGCCACCTGCAGGGGGGTGGCCTCCCCGGTCATGATCTGATTCATGACCTCTATGGTTTCCTGCTCGGAGAGATCGACCCGATTGACCAATTTCTCAATCGCTTCCCGAATATCCATAAACACCCCGTGGTTACCAGTTACTGGTTATTAGTTATCGGTTATTGGTTTTGAAAAAATTAGCTGCCCAGTAACTACTATACTAGTAACTAGTAACCAAACTACCGGCTTGTCGTGATAGACTTGGTAAACTTTTCCCTCGTCTTTAACGTATCCTGGAGCGTCTTGGCTTCTTCTTGCGTCTTGAAACGGCCCACGCGCACGCGATACCAGTCTTTGCCCTTGATGTTGGTCGGCACCACATAGGCGTCATACCCCTTATCCCTGAGCTTCTTGGCCAGGCCTTTGGCATCCCGTTCAAAAGGAAAGGCGTTGACTTGCACGGCCCAGACCTTCTCTCGCGCCTCCACGCTGGTTGCGGTCTCTTTCGGCTCGGCGGCCTTTTTCGCGGGCGCTTCTCTTGTCGCCTCCGCCGCCGGAGCGGATTTTTCCGCCACCCTTTTCTCTTTGACCTTCTCCGCCGTCTTTACCTTCTCGGCGGGCGCGATCTTCACCTCCTGAGCCGGGGCTTTCGTCTCCTTGGTTGCCGGCTTCGCCGCTTTCTCCGCGGCCTTGGTCTCCTTGGCCGGCTCGAGGCGGGTCGCCGGGGGAGCCGATGGGCCCTTCTTGGCTAACTCCTCGTAGAAGGTCATCTCCTCCTTGCCCGCAGTGGTAGTCCCGCCGCCTTGCGACAAAGGCTGGGCGGGAATCTTAATCAGCGGCTCCTCTTTTTTCAGCAGCTTGCGCTCCTCGATACCCTGGCCGATCAAGATCCCCAGAAAAAAAACCACTGCCGATGCAGCCGCAAACGCTATCGCCAGGCCGAGCAGTTGCCCGCGAGTCCAGTAATACAATCCTTGACCTCTTCCTTTCCGATTCTCCGCCATAGTCCTACTGCCCCGCCGCCAGCGCTTCCGCGCCGCGCGACGCCATCTTTACGGGAGCCTCTATCCCCAACAGAGCCAGCCCCCCGCGAATGATTTTTTGCACACTACGCACCAGCAGCAGACGCGCCCGCGTGAGAGCGAGATCGTCCGAGATCACCCGGACGCGATTATAATAACGGTGGAATTCTCCGGCGAGCTCCAAGAGGTAAAAAACCATCCGATGCGGCTCCAACTCCTGGACGCTCTCCTCGAGCACCTCGGGGTATTGGAGGACGCGCTTGATCAGATCTATCTCTTCCGCCAGCGCCAGCCGCTTGCAGTCCACATCCGCCGGCTTCAGCTCATCCACCGCGACTCCCCCGCGCCGCGCCTGCTCGAAGATGCTGGCCACGCGGGCGTGGGCGTACTGCACGTAAAAGACCGGATTCTCGCTGGACTCCTTTTTGGCCAGTTCCAGATCGAAATCGAGATGGCTGTCCGCCTTGCGCATGAGGAAAAAAAACCGCGCGGCATCCTTTCCCACCTCCTCCAGGACCTCGCGCAAGGAAACGAACTCGCCCGAGCGCTTGCCCATGCGCACGGGCTCGCCGCCGCGCGTGAGCTGGACCATCTGCACCAGAACCACGTGGAGGAGCTCGGGATCGTAGTCGAGGGCCTTAACCGCCGCCTTCAAACGCCGGATGTAGCCGTGATGGTCCGCGCCCCAAACGTTGATAAGCTTCTTGAAGCCGCGCGCGAACTTGTTTCGATGATAGGCGATGTCGCTGGCAAAATAGGTGAGCTCGCCGTCGCTCTTGACCACGGTCCGGTCCTTGTCGTCCCCGTACGCTTGAGACTTGAACCATTGGGCGCCCTCCCGGGAGTAGATCAGCCCGCGCGAGCGCAAAAGCTCCAGCGTCCCTTCCACCTCGCCCTTCGCCCTCAGGCTCCGCTCGCTCGCGTACGAGTCGAAGGTGATGCCGAAATCGCCGAGATCGCCGCGAATCGCGCCCAGCATCGCCTCGCAGCCGTGCTGGCTCAGGGCATTCACCGCAGCGCCCTTCTCCTCCGATAGAAACCTCTCCCCCCAGAGCCGCTGCGCCTGCGCCGCCAGCTCCCTAACATAGCCTCCCGGGTAGCCGTGCTCCGGAAACTGGATCGATTCCCCGTGCAGCTCGCGATAGCGCATGTAAATGGACAGGCCCAAATTCTCTATCTGCTTTCCCGCATCGTTGATATAGTATTCCCGCTCCGCCTGGAAGCCGGTCGCGGCATGCAGGCGTGCCAGGACATCGCCAAAAACCGCCACGCGGCCATGCCCCACGTGAAGCGGCCCCGTGGGATTGACGCTGGCAAACTCCACCTGGACTTTCTGTCCTTTGCCCAAATCCAGATCCCCGTTCTTGCCTTCCTCGAGCGCGCGCAGGCGCTGGTAACAAAACTTCGGAGAGAAGGAAAAATTCAGAAAGCCCGGTCCCGCGATCTCCGCGCGCGCCAGTATCCCCTCGCGGTCTTCCAGATTTCTAAGGATCGCCTCGGCGATGGCGCGCGGAGGCTTGCCGAGCCTCTTGGCCAGGATAAGCGCGACGTTGCTCGCCACGTCACCGAACTCTCTTTGCTTCGGCGGCTCAAGAAGCAAAGGGGGGAGGTCTGTTGTCCTCAGCTCTCCCCCCCTTACCGTTTTGTCAATGGCTTGAGCTAACAGATCCCTAAGGTGACTTTTCATCTCTCCCTGTGGCCATCCCCTCGCTGCTCCGGGTGACCAGACCGTCTGTTATAGAAATAGCGCCGGGCGCGCTCATGCCCGATATGGTAACTTATCCGGCAGTCGGCCATAAGATCGCTATTTATAACGCCTTTTTAATGTTGAAGTCAAGCCGCCTAGAGCTGCTGCACGGCAAACTTGGTCCCGATCCAGCGCGCCAGCAAGCTTATCGCCACCAGAATGACGACCAGAGTCATTCCCAGCGCGGAGAGCTCCGGGTACTGACCCGCATCCCACAGCTCGAAGATGACCACGGAGAGCACCTCTGTGCCGCTGCGGTAAAGCATGATCGAGGTGGAAAGCTCGCGAAAGGAGTGGGTAATCACGTATATCCAGCCGGCAACGAAGCCTGGGACCAGCAGCGGCAGGATCACGCGCACGAAGGTGTAAGCCCAGGAGGCGCCGCTCATCTCCGAGGCCTCTTCCAGCTCTTTCTGAATCTGATGCATGGAGGAGGAGCAGGCCCTCATGCCATAGGGAAGATACTTGATGACGTAGGCGATCAGGAGAATCCAGATGGTGCCGTAAATCGGCACCGGCAGCGTCAGGTAAAGCCATAGGATCGCGATCCCCAGGACCAGTCCGGGAACCGCGATCGGGCTGAAGGCGAGAAAATCCAGGAGCCCCTTGCCGGGCCACTGCGTGCGCACGACGATCCAGGCCATGAAGGCGGTGAGCAGCATAACCAGCGTAGAGCTCGAAATGCCCAGGAAGAAACTATTCCAAAAGGCGCGGTGGATAAGCGGCAAATGCACCAGCCTGCGGTAGTTATCCAAGGTCAGGCTCGCCAGGGCCTCCTTGGACGGCGCCATGTAGAAGGGAAGAAAAGAGGACCACAGCACGGACAGCACCGGCAGGATGAAGATGATAAACGCCAGGACCAAGGTCAGAAGGGAGAGCGGATATCTCCACGCGCCCAGGTCGAAGGCCGCGGGACGGTAGCCCTTCCCCGTCACCGTCGTGAAGCGTTCTGAGACCGCGGTCGCCCTGAGATAAATAAAAATCCCGACCGCGGTGATCGCGAGATAGACAACAGCAAAGGTGCTGGCGAGGCCGAAGTCGGTCGGCACCTTATGGGTCGCCAGATAGACCTCCGTAGCGAAGACGAGAATGCCCGCCGGGATGCCGATCAGGGCCGGCACCTCGAAGTTCTCTATGGCGCGGACAAAACTGATGATCCACACGGCCAGGATCGCCGGCGAGAGTATCCTGAACGTGACCTGGAAAGTGGTGCGTACGATCCCTGTGCCCGCAATAATAGCGGCCTCTTCCAGCGCCGGATCCATAGAGCGGAAAGCGGCGGTGAGCAGGAGAAAGGCGAGCGGGATCTGGTCGCTGCCGAGGATCCAGATCATCCCGACCATGTTGTAAATCTCTATGGGGCGCTCGAAGCCCAAGTATTGCGTCGCGATCAAGTTCAACAAGCCGGCCCGCCGGCTAAACAACATGATCCAACCGATCGTCGTCAGCAGTCCGGGAACAATCAGGGGCGCGAGGACCGAGGCGTAGATCGCTTTCTTCAGCGGCATGTTGGTCCGCTCCGTCATCCAGGCGAGACATACCCCGCCGACGAAAGCGACCAGGCTGGTCCCGATACTGAAAATGACGGAGTTCTTAAAGGCGACGATCATCTGCGAGCCTCTGAAGAGACCCGCGTAGTTGTCCCAGGTAAAACGGCCGGGCACTCCGGGCGGGCTGCTGTTGAAGCTGCCGTAGAGCAGCATGACGAGCGGGATCACCGTGAGGTAGGCAACGACAACGATGGCGAGCCCGATGAGGAGAGTCCCGCTCCTTTTCATTTTTCCCACAGCGAGAGAAATTCAGGCGGTATCTCTTTGGCGAGAAACAGAGGGCCGGAGGAGTAAAAGAGAACCCCGCTCGTATGGGCGGCTTTGGAGTCCACTACCAGAACGGTCGGCGCAGGGTCCCGTCTTTTTCCCACCGCCGCGGCTTCCTCGACCGAGGCGCTGAGATGCACGTACTGTCTGCCGCGCGGCTTGAGCCCGTCGCGCAAGATCGTCTCGGCCAGATCCCGCGCCGTGCCGTGATAGAGCAGCGCCGGCGGTTCCACGCCCTCCAGGCCCAGCTCCACGGGGAACGAATGGCCGTAAGTGGCGCGCACCCTGCCTTCTTTGAGCTCAAATCGTTTCTTGTCCGAACCCTCTACGACGCGGCGGACCTCTTCAGCCGTGATTTCCTGGAAGCGCTCTTGAACCGCCTCGATAAGCTCCGCCCACGGAACATAACCCTGCCGGTCGAACCGCAGCGGGTAGCCATCGGGGCGATGGCGCAAGAGAAAGCTCAGGAAACGAGAAATACGCTCCGGGGGAACCATACCCTTTTTATTTTTTTTGTCCCGTGATCAGCGCATAAACGTGGTACGCAATGCCGGTCGCCTCGTAGCCGTCCAGGCCGTTCGCCTGCGCTACCGAGAAGAGCTGGTAGGTGAGCGCGCTGAAGGGAACCGGCACCTCCATCTCGCGCGCCATCTCCAGCCCGAAGCCGACGTCCTTGGGCATCCAGGACTTGCGCGGCTTGAACTTTCGGCTCACCAGGGTCTGCAAAATCCTCTCGATCGCTTCCGACCTTTGCTGCGAGCTCAACATCACCGTCTGAAAGGTCTCTTCCGAGACTCCCCCCTTCTTGAGCCAGCTCATGACCTCGACCAACCCCATGTGCTCGATCGCGGCCCACATCGCCATGGCATTCTTCACCAGCTTGGCGTTGCCCAACTCGCCCACGTGGAGGATACTCTTGCCCATCGCTTGGAAGACAGGCAGGTGCGGTTCGAAAAGCTCTTTCGGCCCTGAGACCCAGAGCGAGAGAGCGCCTGCGGCCGCCTGCTCCTCTACCCCGCCGGCCGAGGCGTCGAGGATCCTCCAGCCTTTGCCCTTGAGCTGCCGGTCGACCTCCAAAATCGTCTTCTTGTCGATGCTGCTGCAATCGATCCAAAGCTTGGCCCCCCGAGTCGCCTCATGGAGGCCCCCCTTGCCCAGGCCGACCTCCTTCACCGCCTCGTTGTAGGGCAGCATGGAAAGCACCAGCTCGGAGCCTTCGGCCACCGCCTTGGGAGATTCCTTAAACTCCGCCCCCTGGCTCTCGAGATTGCGCGTCACCTCGCGTCTCAAGTCGTGCACCAGCAACCGATAGCCCGCCTTGATGAGATTGGCGGCCATGCCGCTGCCCATTCCGCCGGTTCCGATAAAGCCCAAAGTCTTCATCTTCTCCTCCGGGTTTGGTTACTCGTTATTGGTTGATTCGTTACTCGATTTTTGATCGGCCTAGAGCAATGATCTTATTCCCGCTCATGACCCAATTCCCGCCGCACGATCTTCGCCCCCTCGACCATGGACTGGAGCTTGCGCCGGGCGATCCAGCGCGGCGTCGGGTTCAGGCCGCAGTCCGGATTGATCCAGAGCCTTTCCGCCGGCACATAACGCAGCGCGAGCCGAATCCGCTCCGCGATCTCTTCAGGCGTCTCCACGTAGAACGACTTCTGGTCCACGAGGCCGGCGCCGAGTTCCTTATGCGAGCCGATCTCCTTGGCCAGATCGATCTCCGCCATCTCCCGGTTGGCAAACTCCAAGACAAACTGGTCGGCCCTGGCGTCGAGAGCGCCGGGGAAGAGCTTGCGGTAGGTCCGTCTGACCAGCGGCCTCCCGCGATGGTTGCCGAAGCAGATGTGCATCGCCAGCTTCGCCTTCACGCCCTCGACGGTGGCGTTGAAGATCTCAGCCAGCTCTTTGCCGTCACTATGGATGTCGCTGAAGGCGGGCTCATCGACTTGAATAAAATCGGCCCCGGCGGCCGCCAATGCCTTGAGCTCACGATTGATGATAGCGACGAAATCCCAGGCGAGCTCTTTCTGGTCTTTGTACCCGCCCTTGATCGTCACTCCCGCCGCGAAGGTCGTCGGCCCCGTGCAGGTGGCCTTGACCGGCCTATCGGTGTGCTCTCTCAGATATCGGAACTCATCGACGATGCCCAGCCCCTGGGCCGCGCTGATCTTTTCCCTGACCTCGTACGCCTCGCGGGTATCGTAGCCCTGATCGCCCAGGCTCCTCTCCGGAGGCAGGGTGTGGATGCCGTTGATCCGGCGCAGGTAGGTGCGAAAGAAAGCGCCGAAGCGGCGCATCTCACCGTCGGTGATGACATCCACACCGGCCCGCTGCTGGTCCAGAATCGCGATATCGGTGGCGGTGTCGAGCGCCTCCTGGACATCCGTGGAACCGATCTTTCCCGCCTCAGCCTCCTGCCGCATGAGATACCACCAGCCCATCTTGGCGTGGCTCCCGACGACGGAAGTCGGAAGGATAGGTAAAGCTGCCATGACACGAGACCTCCCTTTTCCAGTCGAGCCATTCTTATACTCAATCCGGCAAAAAAATGGTAGCCGCGCGCTCCTGAGGGTTGCAATCGGCCGGCAAACGGGTATATACGGGCGCAAAAAAGGAGTACGCCATGCGCAAGAGATCGCTCGCCATCACGTCGGTGCTGCTCGCCCTTGCCGCCGGTTTTGCCCCGGCCTTTGGGCAGGATCTCAAGGCTTTGGAAGAGGGGGCCAAGAAAGAGGGCAAACTCAATCTCTATGCCTCCATGCGCGAGGATGAGGCCAAACCGGTCCTTGACACTTTTGAGAAGAAGTACCCGGGAGTAAAGGTCGATTATTTCCGCTCTAGCGATGAGAAGCTTGCCAGCAGGGTCCTGGCCGAGGCCAAGGCCAAGACCTACAACTTCGACGCTATGATCACCTCCGGCTCGTGGGATATCAAAAATCTCGGCATGGTGCTCAAATGGACGCCGCCCGCCGCTTCCGGCATCAACCCCGACCTGCTTGACCCGGACGGCATGGCGAGCCCCGTCTACATCAACACCAATGTCATCCAGTACAACAGCCGTCTGGTCGCCAAGGCCGATGTCCCGAAAAACTACGAAGACCTCGCCCACCCCAAATGGAAAGGCAAACTCTGCCTGGAGGATTCGGACTTCGAGTGGTTCGTCGGCTTGCAAAAATCCATGGGCAAGGCCAAAGCGTTGGAGCTGTTTAAGAGAATCGCCGCCAACCACCCGGCCATCCGCAACGGCCACGGCCTGGTCTCGGACCTGGTCTCCGCCGGGGAGTGCCCCATCGCTATCAACAACTACGGTAATCAGGTGGCCCGGGCGGCAAAAAAGGGCGCGCCCACCGAGTTCGTCGCCATCAATCCGGTCGTCACGCTGGTGGTGCCGGCGGTGATTTCAAAAAACGCCCCGCACCCCAACGCCGCAAAGCTCTATGTTCACTGGATCACCTCCAAGGAAGGGCAGGAGTTTATCGTCAAGAACGGCGGCAGGATCCCGGTCCGCCTCGATGTCGATCCCGACCCGCCCAGGCTCACCAAGGGGCTCAAGCTGCAGGTTTCGAACCGCCTGGTGGGAAAAGAACTTAAGGAGGTCCAGACACTCTACCGCCAAGTCTGGCTGGGGCGTTAAGGGTCAACGAGATGTCTGTATGCTACCAGAGAACATGGTGTTTTATAGGCCAGAACATGACAGAGATTGACAGCAATTGACCCTTGACAACGTTTTTCAGAACAAATAACAAACAAAAGAGACTTCGCGTATTCGAGTATTCAGGTTTCACGACGCCACTGAGGCAACAAGCTTAGGCTGGCCCAATCCCCTATGGGACAGCGTAAAAGGGACCCGAAAGTGAACTCCTCTTCCCGTCGAGTTGTGCTTGCGTTGATAGACGGCGAGCACAACGCATCCGTAGTCGCTCTCGACAGGTACAAACCGTGATTGAAGTAACTGAAACCGACCAAACAATCGCCCCGGCATTGATCTCCCCATACGGCGGTAAGCTAGTTAACTTAGTTGTCGACGATGAGGAGCGTGCTGAGTTGATAGGTTATGCCTCTGAGTTACCCTCCTTACAACTTTCTTTCCGTTCGCTTTGTGATATCGAGCTTTTGGCGGTGGGGGCATTCTCTCCCCTAGATCGCTTTATGGGGAAAGCGGATTACACCCGGGTTGTCGAGGAGATGCGGTTGGCTGACGGCACCCTGTTCCCCATCCCGGTGACTCTCCCAGCGGCCGACACCCAATCGATCCAAGTAGGCAGGGACATCGCGCTCAGAAGTCCTAAAAACGATCTGATTGCTGTTATGACCGTAGAGGAGGCCTTTTCGTGGAGCCTTTCTGAGGAGCCTCAGCTCGTTTTAGGAACAAAGGATGTCCGTCATCCCTTGGTGGCAGAGATGGCCTTGTGGGGCCGAACCTACATATCAGGGCCGCTGAAAGTCGTCGATCTGCCGAAGCACTACGATTTTGCCGAACTGCGGAAGACTCCCGCCGAGGTTCGCGGCGCGCTTGAGAAACTCGGATATCGCAACGTGGTTGCCTTTCAAACGAGAAATCCCATCCATCGGGCTCATGAGGAGTTGACGAAGCGTGCCGCAGCCCAGGTCGGGGGCGCTTTGTTACTCCATCCGGTCGTTGGCTTGACCAAGCCCGGTGATGTCGATCACTATACCCGCGTTCGCTCCTACAAGGTCTTGGGTGAAAGGTACTACGACAGGGCCCGCACCCTTCTCAGCCTGCTGCCGCTGGCCATGCGCATGGCCGGTCCTCGTGAAGCGGTTTGGCACGCCCTGATTCGCCGCAACTACGGCGCGAACTATTTTATCGTCGGCAGGGACCACGCGGGTCCCGGCAAGGATTCGGAAGGCAGACCGTTTTATGGACCCTACGACGCCCAGAAGCTCCTCCAACGGCTAGGTCCGGAGATCGGCGTGAAGATGATCCCGTTCAAAGAAATCGTCTACCTCCCCGATGAGGATCGCTTTGAGGAAAGCGACCAAGTCCCCGCACGGGCCAAGGTCGCCACTCTCTCTGGGACGCAAGTGCGCGCTGAATACCTTGGCAACGGGACGGAGTTGCCCGATTGGTTTACCCGGCCGGAGACTGCGGCGATCCTTTCAACGGCCTATCTACCTACTCATCAACAAGGGTTTTGCGTTTGGTTTACAGGGCTAAGCGGCGCCGGAAAGTCTACTATCGCTGAGATCCTGGCTGTCTTGCTCATGGAGCGAGGACGAGCGGTAACCCCGCTGGATGGGGATGTGGTCCGCACCCACCTGTCTAAGGGACTAGGCTTCAGCAAAGAAGATCGCGACACCAACATCCTTCGCATCGGCTTTGTGGCCGCGGAAATCGTCCGTCATCATGGCGTGGTCCTATGCGCGGCGGTGAGCCCCTACAGGGCGGCGCGCAGCGAATGCCGGCGCATGGTGGGCGATAACCGTTTTATTGAAATATTTGTGGATACTCCGTTGGAGGTTTGTGAACAGCGGGACACCAAAGGGATGTATGCCAAGGCGCGCCGGGGAGAGATCAGAGGCTTTACCGGCGTGGATGATCCTTATGAGGAGCCGCTCAATCCCGAACTTCGGTTAACTACCACGGACCATTCTCCGGAAGAGGATACTCGGCAGATCATCAATTACCTAATGGACCGGGGCCTTTTGTTACAAGATGACTAGTCCAGTTGGAGATCGCATTCAGGCCTAACAGAGGAACCGATGGGAATTGTTCCTCTATACGTGTGGGGTCATTTTCAAAGCGCGGACAACAGAGACCGACTGGTTGCACGGACAGAGCAGCCCGTGCTGCCGGAAGTGATCGAGGAACGCACGAGCCAGTTTCGGCGGCTGCAGGATGAAGATCCTTACTTTATGCAGAGAATTCTCCGAATCTTTCGCATCTTCAAAGGTGTTTATTGCCCATCAAACCCCCGGCATATCGAATCAGCAAAGCTGATTTGTGAGATGTTCAAGCTGCCATCACCCATCCCGGATGCGCGCTTGAACAATGTCGATTATGGAGAATTCAAAGGGCAACCGTCCTCGGTTATGAAGCCGCGCCATGAATATGTAGAGATACGGTACCCCGGCGGGGAAAGCTGGCTCGACTGTCTTGTGCGTTGGCGGTCATTTTTCGAAGAAGTGCTCCCACTATACAATGGCCAACCAGTGCTGCTGGCTGGACAGTCAGGAGCCGCCATCCGAATGTGCGCCCACTTGTGCGATGGGATGAGGCTCGGCGATGCAGTGGACCTAGGACTAACCGACCCGAAAGTCCCTTGGGTTTATTTCTACAAGTTTTGAGAGGTGTCAACTCGCGGACTACTCCGGCGTCGATGAGTCCTAGCCGTTAACCCTAAATTCATGGACATCAACCCAGCATTAGATTCTCGCGTTCTCATTATCGAAGGGATTTCAGGGTCTGGCAAAGACACCTTCCAGGCGTACTTGAAAGAGAAGCTCGCGGACCGAGACCTGCATGACTATTCCGAAGGCGAGGTATTGCAATCGTGGAAGCACTTGCAGATTGAGGGCATTTTCGAACTACGAGTTAAGTTTATGAAGCTTTTCGTGAACTATGTTAGAGAGGTCGTCAGTCGAGACGAGAATGCCGTGTTTCTTTTGAACAGGTTCCATTTGTCTGCGTACGTGATGACAATCATTCAACAACCGAAACTTGAAAGAGAATACGATGAGATCATCAACGTTTTGAGAACCATGCCTGTTCATGTTTTTATTTTGCAATTGGACGAAAATGAAATTGAGAAGAGAAGCCTGCATCCGGAGAGGTCCGCCGCGTGGCAGAAGTTTCAACGACAGATAGTGGAGAAGGAGGGTTTTCAGGAAAGGTTGGAAAGATATATTTGGCAACAAAGATTAATGCAAGAGGCGGCAAAGAGACAACAGATACCCTATTCTGTAATAAAGTTTCCCTGTGCGCCTGTACAGATTGAAATGACGTCTCCTATGTTTTCTCCAGATGAAAAAAAGGAGGAAAGAGATGCTAGTTACTGACAAGTTCGTATTTGTGCATCTACCACGGACGGGCGGCACATTTGTTTACGAGGTTATCAGGAAATTCTTTCCATCAGCTCACGAAATCGGCTATCATTTGCCGCGAGAGCTTCTGCCCAGAGAGTATTCCCGCCTCCCTGTCCTTGGCGCGGTTCGGAACCCTTGGGAATTCTACGTCTCATGGTACCACCATCATCATCTTAGCAACACCTATTCGCCACTCGTAAATGTACTATTTTGGTATATCAGCGAGGATCGGAAGCTCGATTTTGTCCAGACGATTCGAAACGCGTTGGACCTCGGCGTGAGCGACGAGAAACTCGACCTTTTAATCCAGGCGTTGCCTGAAAACTTTGACTACAAAAAAAGACATATCCCAAACCTTACCAAAGACGTCATGCGGAAAATTCGCGGTACTGGTACAGGCCTATATACTTTTCGATTTAACCAAATGTTCGGGCAAGCTGACGATATCTATTTCTGTCGAGTCGAATCTCTTCGCAGCGACCTCATGGCTTTTTTCGAGAGGATCGGCGCAGCAACCGATGAATTGCGTGATTACGTGCTTCGGCTAGACAAGAAGAATACTGCCGAGCACCTTCACTACTCGACCTATTACACGCCGGAGCTCACAGAGCTAGTTTCAATTCGCGACCGAGCATTGATTGAGAGATTCGGCTACGTCTTTGAGCAAGCTTCTTCCGTTGAGAGTGGAGTACCAAAGCCCTCCGTTGAAGAACCCACAACGCTCCGTGCAAATTAGGGATCCGTCAAACCCGCGGCCGT
>JACPDC010000213.1 GCA_016184235.1 Deltaproteobacteria bacterium
CGCGTGGCCGCGACATAGAGGAGGCGGGAGTCCTCGGCGGTCTCCCTGAGTCTCTCCTTCTCTCCGGCCGCCTCCCATCCCCGCGTCGCTATCTGGACGGCCCGATTTCCCAGCCGGATCTCGACATGCCCCTCCTGGCGGTTGATAATCCCTTCTCCTGTGCGCTTCCTGCTCTGATAAGCGGCATCGCCCAGAATCACCATTGGAAACTCCAGCCCCTTGGCCTTGTGGATGGTCATAAGACGCACCACGTCTTCGGATTCTTCGGCCAGCGGCGACTCGCCTTCCTCGGCCTCGGCGCTCTCCATCTTGCTCAGGAACTGCACGAAAGAGCGCAGGGTGACGAGGCCCTGGCGCGCCAGGGCGCGCGCCATGTCCACGACCTTGAAGAGGTTGGAGACTTTTTGGTCTCCCTGGGGCCTGAGGTAGAGGAAGGGGAGAATGCGGCTTTTCTCGTAGAGATGCAGGATAAAAAGAGGCACGGACATCTCGTTTCTAAGATGATGAAGCTCGCGCATCAGGCGGAAGGCGGTTTGGATCGAGGCTGCCGGCGCGCCGGCGTCGCCCTCGACCTCGAGGTAATCCAGGGCATGACCCCCGGAGACGAAAAGGAACAGCTCCTCATCGGAGGCGGAGAAGAAGGGCGAGCGGAGCGCGGCGGTCAAAGCCGCTTTGTCTTTCGGGTTGTCAATGGCGCTCAAGACCGCCAGCAGGGCGCCCATCTCCTGCCGGCTGTAGTATCTCCTGCCGCCGGCCACGCGGTAGGGAATCTCAAAATCGCGGAATTCTTCCTCGTAGAGATCCATCGCCTCCTTGGCGCGAAAGAGGATGCCGACATCGCCGTAGCCGATTTTTCTTTTTTTACGGTCCCGCTGGTCCCGGATCTCCCAGCCCTCGGCGACGACGCGTTTCAGCAAGGCGGCGACGGTCCGCGCCTCGGCCGCGCGCAGATCGCCGGCAGCGCCGTTTCCGACCGGCACTCGCGGGGACAGGGGCAGGAACCGCACCGAGGCCTGCCCCGCGCTTGGCAGCGAGGCGACGATCGGCCGGTAGGGGGGTTGATAGAAACCCTCTTCGGAGGGGCGGATGAGATCCGAGAAAAGGCTGTTGACCCATTCGACCACGTGCGGACGGCTGCGAAAATTGAGCGAGAGATCGAGCACCTCACCTTGCCCGACGAGGATCTTCTGAGCCGCATCATAGGTCTCGATGTCGGCGCGCCGAAAACGGTAGATGGATTGCTTGGGATCCCCTACGAGGAATAATTTTCCGGGCTTGACCCGGACCTCGGTCCAACTGTCGGCCCGGGGTGAACTTTCCGCGAGAAAGAAAAAGATCTCGACCTGAAGCGGATCGGTGTCTTGAAATTCGTCCACCAGGATATAATCGAAGCGCCCTTGAAAGTAATCCCTGACCTCCCGGTTATTCTTGAGAAGCTCCCGGGTGCGGTAAAGCAGATCGAAGAAATCCAGGCAGCCCTTTTCCTTTTTTGCCGCCTCGTAGTGGCGCACGTAGCCCTGGAGCCAATGGAGCAGACCGACCGCCAGGTTGTGGCGCATGGCTGCCAGCAGCTCATCGCAGCGCGCTCTCAAATCCGCGACGAGCCGCTTGACCTCGCCGAGGGATTCCTTCGGGAACCAGTTTTTTTGGTTTCCGTCGTTAGGTCGCAGGCTCAGGGGCTGGGATATCAGCCGGCGCAGCGGAACCCCCCCCTGGAGATCCTGAAGGCGCTCTTTCAGCGCTTCGATCTGTATCCAGCCCCGGTCCGTATGGTCCAGGCAGCGCTGCTGCAGCTCCTCCAGCAGGGGGATGGTGTTGGCGAGCTCGAGCAGAAAGGCCTCCCGGTTTTCCACCGCCGGCGCGGGCGTCTCCAGGGCGTCGCGGTGATGGATGAGAAATTTTCCCAGCGGTTGGATGTCCTCGATATCGATGCCGGTCTCGAGCACCTCCTCCAGGCCGCCGGCGGGTCGATCCATCTCCCGCGCCAGCCAATCCTCCCAGCTCTGATCCAGGAGCAGGTTGGCGCCGATCTCGTCCAGGACGTCGAAGTCCGGATTCACCCCCGCCTCTATCGGTCGCTCCCTCAACAGGGTGGCGCAAAAGGAGTGGATGGTGGAGACCTGGGCCCGCTCGATCTCCGTCAGGGCGTCGCGCACATAACTCCATTTCTCGCTGGTGAACTCGCGCAGGGCCTTTTCCAATTCCGTCCTGAGCCTCGCCTTGAGCTCGCCGGCCGCCTTTTCGGTAAAGGTGATCGCCACGATGCGTTCCAGGCTGCTCTTCCCGGAGGCGACGGCGCCGAGGATGCGGGAAATCAAAACCGTCGTTTTTCCGGTTCCCGCCCCGGCGTCGACGATAAAGCTCTGCCGCAGATCGCTCCCGGCGCGTTCCCGGACATCCTGGTCGTCCAGAGCCGCCATTCAATCGATCTCCTTGATCCGCTCGAGAAATGCGATCCGGGGATCCTGGCATTTCCTTTCGTAGAGCACCCGCGCGGCATGGCCGCAAACCAGGGGAAAACGGCACGGGCTGCACGAGGCGGGCCTGGGGGGATAGATCCCTTTTCGAATGCCGGCAACCGCGGCGCCCACCAGGAACCGCAGGGTCTTTAGTTTGCCCGCCCATCCCTCGGCGGTGAAGAGGTAGCGGCGGTAAGCCGCCTGCTCGCTGACATAGCTGTAGGCCGCGCCGGTGACCTCGACTCCCTGGAGCTGCCGGCCGGCGGCGTAGAGGTAGAGCGGGAGCTGCAACGCCTCGCCGCCCTTGAATTCTCCGTCCTTGAGGGGCTGCGGCTTGCCGGTTTTGTAATCGATGATCCTCGCCCGCTTTCCGTCCGGAGAGAGATCGATCCGGTCGATGCGCCCGCGCAAGACAATGCCCTCTCTCTCATCGAGCGGGAATGGACAATGGAAACTCCGCTCCAGGTAGGCGGGCGCGAATCCCTCCCGGTCTTTCAGCTCCGTTTTGAGAAAGCCCTCCAACGACATCCTGATCCTGGATTTCTCTAGGGACCACAGGAGCGGATACCCGGTGGCGCTCTCGGCGGCGAAGTCCCGCAAGACCCGCTCGGCCAATTCCATCAGGAGCGAGCTCAGATAGGCCCGGTCTTGCGCCGCCAGCGGCAAGCGCCCCTCTTCCTTGAGGCGGCTGAAAAAGAGAAAGAGGATGCGGTGCACCAGCGTGCCCCG
>JACPDC010000214.1 GCA_016184235.1 Deltaproteobacteria bacterium
TCCAACCCTCTATAAGACCAGTTCCTCAGTCTCAAAATATCCCTGCAGGACAAACGTCCTCCCTAGCAACGATTGTTGGCCGACGTTTTCGTTGGCGGACATGGTTAAGCAAACCCAGCGTAGTCTAGGCGAAAATGCAGGAGCCGACAAGGGCTTTTTGTGCGCAAAGCAGGCGCTTTTTCCCCTACCAAACCTTCCTCCCTTGAGCCTCTGCCGGGAAGTTGTTAGTTTGAGTGTGAGGTTTTTTGTATGGATGCTCGGCTGCGAGAGGGCATACGTTTGTTCAATGCGGGCCGGTTCTTCGAATCGCACGAGTCGCTGGAGGATTTTTATGCCGGCGCGGAGCCGGAGCACAAACCCTTTGTCGAGGGATTGATCCAGCTCGCCGCCGCCTGCCGGATGTTTCGTGATTTCGGCGAGGTTCAGGGGAGCGTGCGCATGGCGCGCCAGGCGGTCATTCGTCTGGAGAATTACCAGCCGAGATATCTGGGCATCCGCGTCGGCGACCTGATCGGCGCGCTGGAAGAGTGGGCCAAGCGAGCGGAGGCCGAGGGCGGGGCGGCAAAGGCGGAGATTCCCAAGATCACCTGGCGCCGTTTTTCTTTCTTCTGATGGTTTCCTCGAGCCTACAGCAAAGGATCGCCGCTTTTCTCCCGGAGCAGTGGCAAGGAGAAAAAAGGCTCTTCGGGCTCAGGGGCGGGGCCAGGGGCTATCTGCTTTCTCTGATCGCCCGACGCAGCCGCCGGCCGATTCTCGTCATCGCGCCGACGGCCCGGGAAGCCGAGAGTCTCTTTTTCGATCTGGCGTTTTTCCTGGGGCAGGAGCGGAGCCTCTCGCCGCTTGAGAAACGTCTCCATCTCTTCCCCTCTTGGGAGATACTCCCTCTCGAGAAGCTCTCTCCCCATCCGGAAAACGTGGCGGCTCGCCTGGAGGGGCTCTACCATCTCATCGAAGGTCAGAACCCCCTTCTGGTCTCGACGCCCGCGGCTTTGATGCAGCGAGTCCTTCCCAAAGAGGTCTTGAAGCGGTCCTACCGCTATCTGGTGGCGGGAGCGGAGCTGGATCGCGAGGCGCTGCTGGAGCACCTCGCGGCGTGGGGGTTTCAGAATGTCCCCATGGTGGAGGAGCGGGGCGACTTCAGCGTGCGCGGGGCGATCGTGGACATTTTTCCTCCCGCCTACTCCCGGCCGCTGCGGCTCGAGTTTTTTTCGGACCGGCTCGAAGCGATCCGGGATTTCGATCCTGCCACGCAGCGCTCCCAGGGCGGTCACCAGGAACTGCTGCTTTTGCCCATGAAAGAGTTCTCTTTAAGAGGAGAGGAGACGAGGCTCGCCGGGAAGGAGCTCGAGAAAAGAGCCGATGAGCTGGAGCTCGGCCGAAAGGAGAAAAAATCGCTCCTCGAAGCTATCGGTTCGGGAATTCCGTTTGCCGGCATGGAGTTCCTCGTCCCCTATTTTTATCCCGGACTCCCTTCGCTCTTTTCCTATCTCCCCCCGGGAAGCCTGATCTGGCTCGATCAGGCCGCCCAGGTTGAAAAGGAGGTGGAGCGGCTGGAGCGTCTCGCCTGGGAGAGAGGGGCCAGGGCGAAGGAAGAGGGACGCCTGACGCCCCCGGTCGAGAGCCTCTATCTCAGCGAGGCTCAGTGGCGCGCGGAGATTTCCCCTTTCCCGCTGCTCTCCAGCGAGTCGCTCGAGGTTATCCCGCCCAAGGGCAAGGCGGCGGACGCCTTCCTAAGCGTCAAGTCCTACGTCAATACGGACATACATCAGGAGGTTGCCGTACAGGGGAAAGAGCCTTCGCTGGCCCCTCTGGCGGGACGCCTGAAAGAATGGCAGGGGGAGCGGCTGTTCTTCGTCGCGCCCACGCTGGGCGATGCCAGCCGGCTAAGAGAGCTACTGTCCCATTACGAGGTCCATCTTCCGCTGCTGGATGATTCCTTTCCCTCGGTTCTTTCTCAGGATGGGACACGGCGCGCCATTTTGGTCGGCGGGCTCACCCAGGGTTTTCGGCTTCCCGAGGAACGTTTGATCGTGCTGACCACCGACGAGATCTTCGGCACCAAGCGAAGCCAGCGGGTGAGCGCGCAGAAAAAACAGCCGAGCCACTTCATCACCAGCTTGAGCGAGCTCAAGCAGGACGATTACGTGGTCCATCTGGATCACGGGATCGGCGTCTACCGCGGGCTGAAGTTCCTCCAGGTGGCGGGGACCGAGGGAGAATTCCTTCATCTGGAGTACGACGGTGGAGATCGCCTCTATCTGCCCGTGGACCGCATCAACCTCGTGCAAAAGTATATCGGAGGTGACGGGGCCCAGCCGGCTCTGGATCGGCTCGGAGGGACTTCCTGGGAGAAGGTCAAGGCGAAGACCCGCGAATCGATTTTGGCCATGGCCCAGGAGTTGATCGGAGTCTACGCGGCGCGCGAGGTGCGCGAGGGGCATAGCTTTTCCCCGCCGGACCAGCTCTATCGTGAGTTCGAGGCCTCCTTCGAATTCGAGGAGACGCCTGATCAGGAGCGGGCGATCGAAGAGACGCTGGGCGACATGCAGCAGAAGAAGTCCATGGACCGGCTGATCTGCGGCGATGTCGGCTACGGCAAGACCGAGGTCGCCCTCAGGGCCGCCTTCGTCGCCGTGATGAGCGGAAAGCAGGTCGCTCTCCTGGCGCCGACCACGGTGCTGGCGCAGCAGCACTTGCAGACCTTTCGCCACCGTCTGCGGAGCTACCCCGTCAGGGTGGAAATGGTCAGCCGCTTCCTCGGCTCCAAGGAGAGCCAGCAGGTGCTTCAGGGGCTGGCCAGCGGGACCGTCGACATCGTGATCGGGACGCACCGCTTGCTGCAAAAAGATGTCGAGTTCAAGGATCTGGGATTGGTCGTGATCGACGAGGAGCATCGTTTCGGCGTGGTCCACAAAGAGAGGCTCAAGAGGCTGCGCGCCACCGTCGACGTCATGAGCCTCACGGCCACCCCGATCCCGCGCACCCTGCATATGTCGATCGTCGGCATCCGCGACATGAGCGTCATCGAGACGCCGCCTCTGGACCGGCTGGCGATCCATACCTACATCACCAGATACGACGAGGGGGTGATCCGCGACGCCGCGCTGCGCGAGCTGGAGCGGGGCGGCCAGATCTTTTTTCTGCACAATCGAGTCGAGACCATCTCGCGCATG
>JACPDC010000215.1 GCA_016184235.1 Deltaproteobacteria bacterium
CAGGAGCCGCTCCGGCTCACCCCGTCCGAGACCTGGGGCGATGATTTTCTCATTCCGGCGGACGCCGAGATCGTGATCGAAGGCGTATTGAAGCCGGGCAAGAGGATCGTGGAGGGTCCCTTCGGGGAGGCGCCGGGCTATCTGGGCCCGCAGCGCTACACCACTTGCGTGGAATACCACGTCCGGGCCATCAATTACCGGAAGGGCGGGATGTACCAGTCGGTCATCACCCCTGAAGGGGACAAGCCGTGGATGGATCTGCCGCGCGAAGGCGCCTACCTCAGGCGCTGCCGCGAGGCGATTCCCGGAGTCACCGCCGTGTGCAAGATGGGGCGCCACGCCCATTACAACGTCTTCATCTCGATGAAGAAGATGTCCGAGGGAGATCCAGGCCGGGCCGCGGCCGCCGCCCTCACCTTCGATCACACGAAGAACGTCTTCGTCTTCGACGACGACATCGATGTCTTCAACGCGACCGACATCCTCTGGGCGCTGGCGACCCGGGTGCAGCCGCACCGCCAGGTCTCGATCCTTCAACCTCTGTTCCGGGGAAACTTTTTGGACCCGTCGCTGGTGGACGAGATCAAGACCTCGGGCATGATCGTGGATGCCACCCGGCCGCTCGACCGTCCCTTTTCGCCGGTGTCAAAGTGTCCTGAGGACGCCATGGAGCGGATCAAGCTGGAGGACTACATCCCGGGCGAGATCCTGCAGCACATCCCGACCGACAGGACAACGTACTGGTGCTAATTTCGTTACTCGTTGACTCGTTGATTCGAATAACGAGTTACGGGTACACGATTAACGAATATACGAATAACGAGTAACGAGGTACAAGATGGGTCAAGCGGTAGAGATTACCTGTCCAAAGTGCAAGAAAATATTCGTCGCCAACCCCCACATGCTGGGATCGGGCATGGATTTTCACTGCCCGTTCTGCGATCTCTATTTTCCCGAAAAGGACAGCCCGAAGATTCGAAAATAAGTTATTGGTTACTGGTTGATTAGTTATTAGCTCAAAAGATTTCCCTACTGGCTACTAATAACTAGTAACGAGTAACTAATAACCAGCTCGACATGAAGACAAAGCCCGCGCTTAAGATCGCCGGCACCTCCGCGCCCCGCGTGGACGGGGTCGAGAAGGTCACCGGAAAGGCCGCTTACACCGGCGACATCCGATTGCCGGGCATGGCGTTCGCCAGGATTCTGCGCAGCACTGTGCCCCACGCCAGGCTGGCGCGCGTCGATGCCGGCCGGGCCCGCGCTCTCCCGGGCGTCATCGCCGTGCTCACGCGCGACGACGTCAAGGGCTTCAATTTCCGCTACGGGACGATCTTTAAGGACCAGTCCGTGGTAGCCGTCGATAGGGTGAGATACGTGGGCGATCCGGTGGCGGCGGTCCTGGCCGAAGATGAGATGACGGCCGAGGAGGCGCTGGCCCTGATCGACGTGGAGTATGAAGAGCTTCCCTATGTGCAGAATTTACAGGAGGCGCTCGCGCCCGGAGCGGTGCTGCTTCACGAGATGGGCACCGGGACCGCCGAGCTCAGGGGCTCGAGCTATGGCAGACCGGAGCGGTTCAAAGGGACGAATGTCTGCTCCCACTTCGGCTACAGCCGGGGAAACGTCCAGGAGGGCTTTAATAAGGCGGACCACGTTTTCGAGGACACCTTCCGCTTCCCGAAGGTGCAGCACTATTCGCTGGAGCCGCATACGACGGTCGCCTGCTTCGAGGAAGAGCGGCTTACGGTCTGGACTACCAGCCAGGATCCCTTCCCCCTGCGCGACACGTTGGCTGAGATGTTCGACATCCCGTGCAGCAGGGTGCGGGTGATAGTGCCCTATCTCGGCGGCGCTTACGGCGGCAAGCTCTACGTGAAATCCGAGCCGATCGCCGTAGCGCTCTCATGGCTGAGCCGCCGTCCTGTCAGGCTTGCGCTCACGGCGAGCGAGAGCTTTAAAACCATCACGCGCCATCCCGCGCGCGTCAGGATAAAAACCGGGGTGAATCGGGACGGACGGTTGGTGGCGCGGGAGTGCGAAGTCTATATGGATACCGGCGCGTACGCGGATGCCGGCCCCAGGGTAACGCAAAAGGCCGGCTACCGCGCCATAGGTCCTTATCGTATTCCCAATGTGAAGATCGACGCTATGAGCGTCTACACCAACACGGTTCCGGCAGGGGCCTTCAGAGGCTTCGGCGCGGTCCAGGTCACCTGGGCCTATGAAGCGCAGATGGACCTGATCGCGGAGAGATTGGGCTGGGATGCGCTGGAGTTGCGGCTGAAAAATGTCTTGAAGAAAGGGGAGGATTACACAGCCGGGGACAACCCGATTGACTGTGACCTCAAGGAAGGACTGCTCAAGGTGGCCAAGGAGCTGGATTGGAAGAAAAAGCCGGGCCGGCCCAATATCGGAAAAGGGCTGAGCTGCTGCGTCAAAGACGCAGGCGGGACTTTTAAAATCGCCGGCGCGACGGTCAAGATGTCGTCGGATGGGAGCGTGGTGTTGCAGATGGGGACGGTCGAGGTCGGGCAGGGGGCGCGCACCGCATTGAGTCAGGTCGTGGCCGAGGAGCTCGCCGTGAGCCTCGATCAGGTGTCGGTTGCCGAGCTCGACACGGATGTAACGCCCTACGACATCTCCACCAGCGCGAGCAGCTCCATGACCGTCATGGGGCTTGCGGTCCAGCGGGCTGCTCAAGATGTGAAGAAGCAGCTTCTTATCGCCGCGGCAAAGGTCCTGGGCCGGGGGGCAGGGCAGTTGGCGCTGAAGGGCGGCAAGGTTCAGCCGCGCAAAGGAGCGGCTTTCCCCTACGGTAAAATTATCAGGGACCACTTCGGGACCCGGGCCGGAGAGCTCATCGGCAGGGGAGTCTACAGGGACAAGAAGAGCAAAAAGGCTGTCCTCGGGTCGGCGACGACTTTCTGGGAAGTGGGCTGGGGCGGGGCGGAGGTCGAGGTCGATCCGGACACCGGCGAGATTCAGGTGCTCAAATATGTCTCGGTCGCGGACGTTGGAAAGGCGATCAACCCGATCCAGTGCGAAGGGCAGGATGAGGGCGGGGTGGTCTTCGGCCTGGGCCACACGCTCTACGAGGAGATGATCTACGAGGACGGCCAGCTTCTCAACCCCAACCTCATCGACTATCGGGTGCCTGCTTTCGAGCACCT
>JACPDC010000086.1 GCA_016184235.1 Deltaproteobacteria bacterium
CTCCACCTCGGGTTCCAGGCCGCTCTTGCCTCTCAGCTCATCGACGAAGAACGGGTTGGGGAGGAAGCGCACATCCAAAACCATGTCGGCGTCGTGCGGCACGCCGTACTTATAGCCGAAGGAGGTGAGAAAGAGGCTCATCTTGCGCGGGCTCGGCTGCTCACTGTAATACCGCTCGACCTCTTTCTTGAGCTCGTGCACGTTGAAATCGCTGGTGTCGATGACTCTGTCCGCCAGCTCCCGCATGCCCTCCAGGGCCTTTCTCTCCCGGGAGATTCCCTCCTCGGTCGAGCCCTCGCCCGCCAGCGGGTGGGGGCGGCGCGTTTCGCTGAAGCGGCGCAGGAGCACGTTGTCGGCCGCATCCAGAAAAAGCACCTCGACCTGGTGGCCCGCCGCGCGCAGCTCGGCCAGGACCTCCGGCCAGGATTGCAGGAAAAGTCCCTCCCTGAGATCGATTCCCAAAGCGATCCGCTTGACCTCCTCCCGGTAGCCCTGGCACAGGTCGATGAACTTGGGAATCAGGGCCACCGGCAGATTATCGATGCAGAAAAAGCCGCTGTCCTCGAGCGCCCGGATCACGACGCTCTTGCCGGAACCGGAAAGTCCGGTGACCACGATAATATTCAGGCCATCAGCCATAAATAGCAAAGAAGCTTTCAGCTATCAGCTCAGATTCTGTCCGGCTGATCGCTGACCGCTGAGAGCTCCTTTAGAACTTTCCATCTTCCTCTTTGATGACTGCGAAAATCTCTGCGCCGCTTTTTTCCTTCATGAGCCGGAGCCGAAAGTCGCTATCTTTGAGCAGGCGGGAGATTCTTGCCAGGGCCTTCAAATGGTCTGCGGCGGAGTCTTCCGGGGCTACGAGCACGAAGAAGAGGTGGGTCAGGCCGCCGTCGAGAGAATCGAAATCGACGCCCTGCGAGCTTCGGGCCAGAAGCCCGCGGACCTGTTTCACCCCGGACGCCTTCCCGTGGGGAATCGCCACTCCCTCGCCGATCGCGGTGGTGCTGATCTTTTCCCGCTCGAGCAGGATGTCGAACAACCGCCGGGCGTCCAGGGCCGGATCCTCGCGCGCCATCCAATCCGCCATCTCCTTGAGGACGCCCTTTTTATCCGTGGCCTTGAGGCTGGGGATGATCCTCGAAGCAGTCAAAAAATCCGCGATCTTCAATCCTTCACCTTTCTTCGCCGCAGCCTCGCCTTGGTCTTGTGTTTCCTCACCTGCTGCTCCACCTTGTCCATGGCCAGGTCGATGGCCGAGTAGAGATCCGCCGTTTCTTCCCGTCCATGGATGGTCAGCTGGCGCGCCTGCAGCGTCACCTCCGCGACCTGCCGGTCCCTGGAGTCTACGGATAGCACCACGTGGGCATCCAGCGGACTGTAGAAGTACTTGCCGATCTTATGCACCTTCTCTTCGGCGTACTGCTTGAGAGGTGCGGTGGGTTGGGTGTGACGGAAGGTCACGGAAACTTTCACGTCTGCCATGGCTGTCCTCCCGTTGCCGCTCGCTATTTCCTGGAATAGGGTTGTCGCCTCTTGGAAGAGGGGAGGATTCCCATGGCCTCGCGGTACTTGGCCACGGTGCGCCGGGCGATGTCGATGGACTCCTGGCTGAGGATCCCGGCAATGTACTGGTCGCTGTGGGGCCTTTTGGGATCCTCAGTCGAGATGATGCTCCGGATCTTGTCCTTGACGCTCTCGGAGGCCACGTCTTCGCCGTTCCCCGACTTGAGACCGCTTTGAAAAAAATATTTGAGCTCGAAGAGCCCCTGCGGGGTGTGAACGTACTTGTTGGCGGTGGCCCGGCTCACCGTCGACTCGTGCATGCCGATGTCTTCGGCCACGTCCTTGAGCACCATCGGCTTTAAATGGCGCACCCCAAGGTCGAGAAAATCTCTCTGGAACTTGAAGATGCTCTGGGTTACCCGGTAGAGGGTCTGTTGCCGCTGCTGGATGCTCTTGATCAGCCAGGTTGCCGCCCGCACCTTTTCCTGCAGGTACTGCCTGGCGCTCGCCTCCTCCTCGCCCTCCTGCCCGGCGAGACGGCGGTACAGCGAGCTCACGCGCAAACGGGGAATCCCCTCGTCGTTCAGAAAAACCACGTATTCGCCGGTGATCTTCTCCACCGATACGTCCGGAATGATCGTACGGATCTCCTCTTCTTCGAAGCCGCGCGCCGGGCGCGGCTCCAGCGAGGCGATCAGGTGAGCGGCGTCGACGATATCCTCTACCGAGACGCCGAGATCCCGCGCCAGCCGGTCGTAGCGTTTGTTCTCCAGCTGGTGCAGATGGTCCGAGACGATGCGCGCCGCCAGGCTGTCGCCGAGGCCGAGATTTTCCAGCTGAACCAGGAGGCACTCCTTGAGATCGCGCGCGGCAACCCCGACGGGGTCGAAAAACTGAATCTGCTTCAGCACCTGTTCCGTCTCTTCGGCGGTGGCCTCCGTCGCCTGGCACACCTCTTCCAGGGAAATGCCGAGGTAGCCGTGCTCGTCGAGGTTGCCGATCATATAGGAGCCGATAGCCTCCTCGCGCTCGGTGAGCCGCGACATGCGCAGTTGCCAGACCAGATGGTCTTCGAGGGAAGTCTTCTTGGTCAGAGTGTTTTCCCAGGAAGGAGGGCCGTCATCGTCGTCGCGGGAGGCCTCCGCGGTGAGCGAGCCGTGGACGGAATTGGAATGGGTATCGATGTACTCTTGCCAGTCCAGGGTGCCGATCTTATCCGCGGTCGAAAGCTCGCGCTTGACCTCCGGCAAGGCCGTCTCCGAGATCTCCGCCTCGCCGGCCACCGCGGTCTCCTGACCTCCTTCCTTCTCTTCCGGCGGGCCCTCCTCCAGAGTCGGATTCTCCTGCAGCTCCTGGGAGATCAACTCCTCCAGCTCGACGCGCGAGAGCTGCAGCAGCTTGATCGCCTGCTGCAGCTGGGGCGTCATGACCAGCTGCTGGGCGAGCCTTTGTACCTGTCGGATCTCCAGTGCCATGGCTACATCTTAAAGCCTTCGCCGAGATAGACCTTTCGCACTTTCGGACTGGCGGCAATGCTGTCGGGCGTCCCTTCTTCCAGGACCAGCCCTTCGTTCAGGATGTATGCCCGGTCGCAGATTCCCAGGGTCTCGCGCACGTTGTGGTCCGTGATGAGAAGCCCGATGCCGCTGGTCGTGAGCTTGCGGATGATTTTCTGGATTTCCGCGACCGCGATCGGATCCACTCCGGTAAAAGGCTCATCGAGAAGAACAAAGAACGGCGAGAGTACCAGGGCGCGGGCAATCTCCACCCTGCGGCGCTCCCCGCCCGATAGGGTATAGGCCTTATTCCTGGCGAGCTGGGAGATCCCGAGCATGCGCAACAATCCCTTGCAGCGCTCTTTCTGCTCCTCCTCGCTGATGTCCAATGTCTCCATGATCGCCAGGAGGTTCTCCTCCACGGTAAGGCGGCGGAAGACGGAAGACTCCTGAGGCAGATAGCTGATCCCGGCGCGCGCCCGCTGATAGATCGGGGCCTGCGTCAGGTTCTCGCCGTTCAAAAAAACCTGTCCGTGATCCGGACGCACGAGCCCCACCATCATATGGAACGTGGTGGTCTTTCCGGCCCCGTTGGGACCGAGGAGCCCGACCACTTCGCCTCCTTGGACTTCCAGGTTGACTCCATGGACCACGCGGCGACCATTATAGGACTTTGTCACCCCTTCGGCTTTCAGAACGCTCATCGCCCTTTGCCCGGACCCCCCGCCCCTTTTTCCCGGTCCTGGAGCTCCTCGGGAAAGATGATGGCCTTGACCCGCTCGCTGCCTCCCTCCACCACGGCGCGGTCCTCTTCCATGAAAAAGGTGATGCGGCTGCCGGAAACCTCGCTGTTTCCCTGGCGCACCACGGGGCTACCCGTAAGCGTCACGGTCTTGGTCTTGCCGTTGAAGATCGCTTTGGCTCCCCGGGCGTTCTTGTCTCCTTGGACCACTTGCACCTTGCCCTCGGCGACCGCCTCTCTGAGCTGCTTCATCTCCGGATCGTAATAGGCGGTCAGGGTCTCGCTTCTCATCGTCATATCCGCCTGAACGGCGACGACCTGGCCCTTGTAGGTGATAGTGTTTTTCTTCCGGTCCGCCTCCATCCAGTTCGAAGTGATAAAGATGGGATCTTTTCTGCTGGCCTGAAAGGCGGTTCCTCCAGACTTTTTCTTCGGCTCCTGATTCGCTTTCCGGCCGGCCTCTGCCGCCCACGCGCCGGAAGGAAAAAGGGTCGCCAGGCAGGCCAGGATGCACCACGCATGCCACCGGCGCGATAAGCTATAGCTTGCTCTTCTTCTGTCCATCGGTTCGCGCCCTTCGCTTCTCCAGCTTTTGCGGCTCTATCCTGCTCCTGACCTTCTGCAGCAATCTCATCTTCTCGTCGTCCAGGGCGATCTCCATTCCCACTCCCTCCAGCTCCATACCGTCGCCTTTGACCGCCACTTTTCCCGGCAGGACCACTTGGTTCCTGCCCTTGAGGTACTGGATTTCATCGGTGCTCAGAACGAATCCCCGGTACCGGACTTGGACCTCGCCCGAGAGCTGGGCCCGCTCCATCTCTCCGTCTTCGCCATCGAGCCACATTTGGCCGGCGTTTCCCGTCGACTCAACCGTGGAGCCGTCTTTTTGATATAGGATCATGCGCGGCTTTTTGATGAGCAGCTGTTTTTCGGCCTTGAGATAGCGCGCCTCCTCACCGAAAAGTTCCCAGACCTTTTTTCCCCCCTCGATCTTGGCGCGGCGGAAATCCTTGATCCGGAGCGCCGCCTCTGGGAGATAATCCAAGGCCTTGGTCGGGTTTTTTCTTATTTCCCGGCTCTTCATCAGCCAATAGTTCTCGGTCACTTTGTAGGCCACCCCTCCCAAGGAGGCAAAGATGCCGATCAGGAGAATGGTGCCGAAGGTTTTTCGCCTCATAACAAGCCTGAATCCAGCGCGAAAATACCATCTTTCAAACAGGCTGTAAAGGAGTTAGGCACGAATCTTGCTTTAAGGTCGGAAAGGTTGGACAGGCGGCCGGGAAGAGATCAATTGCGGTAATATTTGCGGCTGACCTCCTCCCATCTGCCCTGGGCCTTGAGGAGGAGCTCGACGATCTCCCGCACCGCGCCGCGTCCCCCTTTGCCGGCCGCGACGTAGTGCACGTGGCGTTTGAGCGGCGCCCAGCAGTCTCTGACCGTCATGGCGAGGCCTGCCCTTCTGAGGACCGGAAGATCCACGATGTCGTCGCCTACGTAGGCGATCTCCTCGTCCGCGAGCCGGGTCTTACGCTTGATTTGCTCGTAGACTTCGAGCTTGTCGTAGGCCCGCTGATAGACCAGGCGGATACCCAGGTCCCTGGCGCGGTGGCTGACGACCCTGGACTTTCTTCCAGTGATAAGCGCGACCTGAACGCCGGCGCGCAGCAGCAGGCGGATGCCGTGGCCGTCACGGACGTCGAAGCGTTTGATCTCCTCTCCCCGGTCGTCCATGACGATGCCGCCGTCCGTCAGCACGCCGTCAACGTCGAGCAGTAAGAGTTTGATCTTCGCTGCTTTTTTCCGGACGGACGGCGATATGCGCTTCACGGAAGAGGTCTTACGCGATGCCGGCCTTCAGGAGATCGTGCAGATGCACGATCCCCACAGGCTTGCGGTTTCCATTCTCGAGAATAAAGAGCGAGGTAATCGAGTGCTGCTCCATGATGGCGACGGCTCGGGCGGCGAGGGCATCGGCGGGTATGGTCTTGGGATTACGGCTCATCAACTCCTTTGCCTTGAGGCGGAAGATGTCTCCCTTGCTCTCCAGCCCCCTTCTCAGGTCTCCATCGGTGATCACTCCGACCAGCCCGCCTTTCCCATCGACCACTCCTGTCACCCCAAGGCGCTTGGAGGTGATTTCGAGAAGAGTCTCCTTCATCGGGGTATCCTCACAAACCAGCGGCAGCTCTTTGCCTCGATGCATCAGATCCTCCACCCTGAGAAGAAGCTTGCGTCCCAAAGTTCCGCCCGGATGGCGCAGCGCAAAGTCCTCTTCCTTAAATCCCTTTTTCTCCAGCAGGACGACCGCCAGGGCGTCTCCCATGGCGAGGGCCGCTGTTGTGCTGGCCGTGGGCGAGAGGCCCATCGGGCAGGCCTCCTCTTTGACCGCCGCGTTTAAGATTACATCCGCCGCGCGCGACAGGCTCGAGCTGAGGTTGCCGGTCATCACGATGATCTTGAGACCTAGCCGTCTAATAATGGAGAGGATCTTCAAAAGCTCATCGGTCTCCCCGCTGTTGGAGACGGCCAAGACGACATCCCCTTTCATAATGATTCCGAGATCGCCGTGGATGCCTTCGCTGGCATGAAGGAAGAGAGAAGGGGTCCCCGTGCTCGACAATGTGGCGGCGATCTTCCGGCCGATCAGGCCTGATTTTCCCAGCCCGGTTACCACGACTTTTCCCTTACAGTTCAAGAGCAGATCCACGGCGCGAACAAAGTTCTCGTCGAGACGGTCGATTAGCGAAAGAATCCCCTGGGCTTCGATATCGAGCACGTCCCGGGCTCGCTTTAGAATCTTGGTAGCGTCCATCATCATTTGCCTTTCGAGGTGAGCCCTTCGGGCCGAGCCTCAGGCCGAGGCCTCAAGGTCGAACCTTTTAACAGGCCATCGATCTCTTTTACCATTTTCAGCAACTCCTCCACCTCTTTTAGCGGCAGGGAGTTGGGCCCGTCGCTCAGCGCCCGATCCGGATCCTCATGAACCTCCATGAAAAGCGCGTCCACTCCCGCCGCTACTCCCGCCCGGGCCAGGGCGGGGATAAACTTCCGCTCCCCTCCCGAGGCCTTCCCGAGTCCTCCGGGGAGCTGGAGGCTGTGGGTCGCGTCAAAGACCACAGGGTAACCCAGTTCCCGGAGCACTACCAGGGAGCGCATGTCGGCGACGAGGTTGTTGTATCCGAAGGAGACGCCACGCTCCGTCAAGATAATCTGCCCATTGCCTGTGGAGAGTATCTTCTCCACCACGTTGCGGAGGTCCCAGGGCGCCAGGAATTGTCCCTTCTTGACGTTGACGATTCTTCCCGATCTGGCCACGGCAACCACGAAATCGGTCTGCCGGCAGAGAAAGGCGGGAATCTGCAGCACGTCCGCAACCTCTTTGACCAGCGCCACCTGCCGCTCCTCGTGCACGTCGGTAAGAACCGGGACGCCTATCTCTTTCTTCACCTGAGCCAGGATCTCCAGCCCTTTCTCGACGCCGGGGCCGCGATAGGATTTCAGAGAAGTGCGGTTGGCCTTGTCGTAGGAGGATTTGAAGATGAATGGAACGCCGACCCGATCGGCCACCCCCTTGAGATGGTAGGCGTGTCTCAGGGCGGACTCCTTGCTCTCGATCACGCACGGGCCGGCGATCAGCGCGAGAGGCCTGCCCGCGCCGATCTCGAAGTCTCCCACTTTTACAGTTTTGGGTGCCATGCGTACGGGTCAGTAAATCAAGGCAAAATAAAGAATGCAAATTTCAGATTTTTCATTTTTACTTTTGCCTTGGCTAGGTCCGTGCCACTTTGATTCGCGGGACTTCTTTCTGCGCCAGGCGATTTTGCAGGGCCGCTTTGATGAAACCCTTGAAGAGGGGATGGCAATCCATGGGGCGGGACTTAAACTCGGGATGGAACTGGCAGCCCAGGAACCACGGGTGGTCTTTAAGCTCGACGATCTCGACCAGATTGCCGTCGGGCGAGAGTCCGCTGAGGATCATCCCCTGGCTGCCGAAGAGGTCCCGGTAGCCATTGTTGAATTCGTAGCGGTGGCGGTGGCGCTCGGAAATCTTCTTCTTGCCATAGACTTTTACGGCGAGAGAGTCCTCTCGCAGGAGGCAGGGGTAAGCCCCGAGCCTCATGGTAGCCCCTTTTGTGTCGATCCCTTTCTGTGTTTCCATGAGATGGATGACCGGATGGGGGCTCTGCTCGTCGAACTCGCTCGAATTGGCGCCGGCCAGCCCGCAGACGTTGCGGGCGAACTCCACGACCGCCATCTGCATGCCGAGACAGATGCCGAAGAAGGGGATGCGGTTCTCGCGCGCGTAGCGCACCGCGGCGATTTTCCCCTCGCTCCCCCGGTCTCCGAAGCCTCCCGGGACCAGGATCCCATCGGCTCGATCCAGGAGCCCCTTCACCCCCGCCTCTTCGATCTGCTCCGCCTCTATGCAATCCAACTCCACTCTGGCGTCGTTGGCGATACCGCCGTGGACCAGCGCCTCCATCAGGCTCTTGTACGATTCCTTGAGACTCATGTACTTTCCCACCACCGCGATGCGCGCCGTGTCCTTGGGGCCCTTCAGCACCTGGATGATCTTCTGCCACTTTCTGAGATTCGGCGCGCCCGTCCATATGTGGAGCTTCTCGACGATCTTCTCGTCGAGCCCTTCCTGGTGGAAGATCAGCGGCACCTCGTAGATCCACTCCACGTCCTTGGCGGTGACGACCGCGCTTTCCTCGACGTTGCAGAAATGGGCGATCTTGGCCTTGAGCTTCTTGTCCAGGATCCGGTCGGTCCGGCAGAGCAGGATGTCGGGCTGAATCCCCACGCCGGTAAGCTCTTTCACGCTGTGCTGCGTGGGCTTGGTCTTGAGCTCTCCGCCGGCGGCGATGTAAGGGACCAGCGTGAGGTGCACGTAGAGGACGTTTTCCTTGCCCCAGTCCCAGCCGAACTGCCGCACCGCCTCCAGGAAGGGCAGCCCCTCGATATCTCCCACCGTGCCGCCGACCTCGCAGATCAGGATGTCGTAGCCTTCGGCGGCGGCGCGGATGCGCCGCTTGATCTCGTCGGTGATGTGGGGGATGACCTGAACCGTCCCGCCGAGATAATCCCCGCGCCGTTCTTTGGCGATCACGGTCTCGTAGATCTGGCCGGTCGTGCAATTGTTCTTGCGGCTCATCGGCGTGGAGACAAAGCGCTCGTAGTGTCCCAGGTCGAGATCGGCCTCCGCGCCGTCGTCGGTGACGTAGACCTCGCCGTGCTGGTAGGGACTCATCGTTCCCGGGTCGACATTGATATAGGGATCCATCTTGAGCACCGAGACCTTGAGGCCCCGGCTTTCCAGCAGCGCCCCGATGGAGGCGGAGGCCAGCCCTTTGCCCAGCGAGGAAACAACCCCTCCGGTAACGAAGATGAATTTGGTTTTTACGCTAGCCATCTTATCCTCTCATCCCTTCCCCCGGGCGCTTTTCCCAGCAAGTACGCTTCCGCCCTCGTTAAATCTTCCGGCGTGTCTACCTCGACGCCGGGCTCTTCCACGTCCGTCACGCGAATGCGGTAGCCGTAAGCCAAGGCGCGGAGCTGCTCGAGCCCTTCCGTTCGCTCCAGCGGGGTTGGCCGAAGGCGGGAGAACTTCAACAGGAAATCGCGCCGGTAAACATAAATCCCTATGTGGCGGTATCCCCAAACTCCTTTTCCCCGCGGCTCTCCCTCAAGCGCGGAGGCGCCGGCGTTTCCCGCGCGCTCTCGGATGTGCGGTATGGGGGCGCGCGAGAAATAAAGCGCGAAGCCGCGCGCGTCGGTAACGACCTTGACGACATTCGGATTGATCCACTCTTCTTTCTCGTAGATCGGCGTTCTGGCCGTCCCCATAGAGACGGAGCGGTCCCGCCGGAGCGGCGCCAGGGTTCGGCTGATGGTCTTGGGCTGGACAAACGGCAGGTCTCCCTGGATGTTGATGATCCATTCGGCCTTGAGCTTCTTGGCCACCTCCGCCAGCCGGTCGGTTCCGCTGACGTGATGCTTCGACGTGAGGACCGCCTCGCCGCCGAAGTCTCTTACTGCTTCCAGGATTCGATGATCGTCCGTGGCCACCAGGAGCCGGTCCAGGCCGCCGGCCCGGGAGACGCTTTCATAAACGCGCTGGACCATCGGCTTGCCGCCGATCTTGGCTAATGGCTTTCCGGGGAAGCGCGTGGAGCCGTAGCGGGCTGGGATGATTGCGACGACGGCCATGTCAAATACCACCCGCCGCGCCACCGGGCCGTGAGGCCGACGCCGCAGTCTTTTCGCGGAAAATAAAAAACCGCAATGGCCTTTGCGGAAAGCGCATCACGGAATTTAAATATACGCCTACCCGTCCGTGGTGTCAACGAGATTCTTTGACGGACGGAAAAAAAGCGCGCCGCGCGCGACGAAAAGAAATTTTTTGTCCTCTTCGCGCCGGAGGAAAAGGGGCGCAGAAGGATGCGTCCGTTTTATGATGAAATCCTGACGCACTTTGGCTATAAGGAAAGAGTGGCCCGGGCCTAAAGCGCTGAGAGCGGCGGCAAGCCCAGGTCCGAATGCGAAGGAGGGAGGTTCCATGGATTTCAACATGCAAGCAGACACGCCTGAGACGAGCGCGTTCAGGAAAGAGGTCCGACAGTGGCTTCAAGAGAACATGCGCGGCTCGGAGAAACTGAGGTGGTCGGCCTCATGGTCGACCCGGGAGAACGAGGAAGAGTACCGGTTCCGGCGCAATCTGGCCGGCAAGCTGGGAAAAAAGGGCTGGCTGTTTCCCATGTTTCCGGTGGAGTACGGCGGCGCGGGGCTCACGATCCATCACCAGACGGTGCTCGAGACCGAGCTGGCCGAGTACGGTCTCAGCCTTAATCATGTCTTCTACACGATCGCCCGCATCGTGGCGCCGGTTATCCTCAAGTGGGGCACCGAGGAGCAGAAGCGGGAATTTCTCCCGCCCATGGTGCGCGGCGAGATATCGGTCTGGCAGGTGCTCACCGAGCCGCAGGGCGGAAGCGACGTGGCCAACTGTCAGACCAGGGCGATCCGGGACGGAGACCGTTACGTCGTCAGCGGCCAGAAGGTCATGGTCGGGCACCACAAGCCGCCGGATTTTCTCTGGACACTGGTTTGCACCGACCCGTCGCGCCCGCGCCACGAAAACCTCGGCTGGCTGCACATTCCGGCGAACCTGCCCGGGATAACCATCCAGCCCATGTACATGATGATGGGATTGAAGAACACGGTCTTTTTCGACGGCGTGCGCGTGCCGGCAAAATATCTGGTGGGCGACGAGAACAACGGCTGGAGGGTGGCCAACACCCACCTCGAGCTGGAGCACGGCGGCGAAGGAAGAGTCGGTGCAGATCCCCTGGTCGAGCGGGTCGTGGAGTACTGCCAGAAAACCAAAATTGCCGGCATGCCGCTCATGGAAGACGACCAAGTACGGGACACCATCGCCGACATGATGATCGACCTTAACACGCTCAGGCGCTTCAACCAGCGCAACTACTGGCACCGCCATACCCGAAATCCCCATCCCTACGGCGGCGCCCAGCAGAGATACTTCCAGCGCGTGATGCGTCTGCGCAACGGCGAGCGGTTGCAGCGCATCATGGGATGCGACGCTCTGGTGCAGGATCTGTCGGTCCACGAGGTCGTGGATTTCGAGTATGCCGTGCGCACCGGACCCGGGCAGCTGCACGGTGGAGGAACACTGGATACAGACCGGCTGGTCTTCGCCCGCCGCGTCGGCCTGGGCCGCCCGACGAAAGAGAAAGCGCCGGAGACGATCTAGCAAAATAGGCAATAGGCAGTAGGCAACAGGCAGGCAGGAGATAGTTATGGACTTAAGACTCACCGAAACACAAGAGATGTTCAAAAAGGTCGCGGCCGACTTCGTTAGAGCCGAGGTGCCTGCTCATCTTATGACGCAGTGGTACCGGACTAAGGAGACTTTCCGGCCTGAGGTTTACCGCAAGGCCGCCAGTCTCGGCTGGTTAGGCATGCTCCTCCCGGAGGAGTACGGCGGCGCTGAGACCTCCTTCACCGACTGTGCCACGGTTTTCGAAGAGCTCGGCCGCGGCCCGGTTCCGGGCCCGTTCTTCGCCGCCGGAGTGCTGGCCGCTCAAATCGTCTTCGCGGGAGGCTCCGACGAGCAAAAAAAATCCCTGCTGCCCGCCATCTGTAAAGGGGGATCCATTCCTATCCCGGCCATTACCGACAAGGCCGCTGGCTGGGGGGCGGAGGCGGTGGAGACGAGCCTCACCCGGAGCGGCTCCGGTTTTATCCTCGACGGCAGCAAGCGTTTTGTCTTCGACGCCGAGGCGGCCACCGGTTTTATCGTCGCGGCGCGAACGGAGATCGGCGAGATCGCCCTGGTGCTCGTGGATCGGGCGAGCGCCGGCCTATCGATCAAGCCGCTGGTCGGATTCACGGTGTCGGCGGCGGAGGTTACGTTTGAAAAAGTGCGCCTCTCCGGCTCCAGCGTCATTACGGCCAGCAGCGGCTGGCAGGTGCTCAGCGCGGCCCTGGAGAAGTCGCTGCCGATCCTATGCGCCTACCAGGTCGGCGCCTGCCAGGAGATCTTCGACTTCACCGCCGAGTACACGCGAACGCGGGTCGTGTTCGGCCAGCCGATCGGCCGCTTCCAGCGGGTGCAGGATCACTGCGTGGATCTATCCGTCCATCTGGACGCGGCGCGCTACGCGACTTATGAGGCGCTTTGGAGGTTGGATTCGGGCCTGCCGGCTGCTGCCGCGGTGCATGAGGCGAAAGCGATCGCGAGCGAGGGATACTACCAGGCCTGCAACTATGCGCACATGGTCTTCGCGGGCCCGGGGACCGATTATGGCCACCCGTTGATGGCCCACAGCGTTCTGGCCCACACGCTGTATCAGTACCTGGGGACGCCGTGGCACCACAAGCGCAGCATGATGGATCTCTTGTACCCGATTTCGTGGATTCCTCTCGCTGGTTGTTTGGCGTTGTCGCTGTAGCGCTCGCCTATCTGGTCGTCCCGCCCCTCTTTTTCATTTTCTACACGGCTCTGGTGGGCGAGCGCGGCGCCACCGCCGGCAGCCTCACCTTCGAGCATTTTCTCCGTCTGGCCGAATCCCTCTCCGAGCTGCGCGAGCTCGTGTGGAATTCTCTGGTCTTCGCCGTCGGCAGCGCCGGCTTCGCGCTCGGCGCGGGGACATTGCTCGCCTGGCTTGCCGAGCGCACCAATGCGCGTTTTCGAACCGTCGCCTATATTTCCGCCTATCTCTCCTTCGGGGTACCGGGCATTATCAAGGTGATCGGCTGGATCCTGCTCCTGGGCCCCAAGGCGGGGATACTCAATACGGCGCTCGCTCCCGTGACCGGCGGCGCGCCGTTCTTCAACCTTTTTTCCCTGCCGGGCATGATCGTCGTCGAAGGCTTTCTCTGGATGCCGGTAGTCTTTCTGCTCATGGCCACCCCTTTTCGCTCCATGGACCCTTCTCTGGAAGAGGCGGCGGTGGTCTCCGGCAGCAGCGGTTGGCAGGTATTTAAGCGGGTCACCCTGCCGCTCGCCCTTCCCAGCGCCTTGGCCGTCTTGATTTTGACCTTTGTCCGCTCGCTGGAGGCCTTCGAGATCCCGGCGTTGATCGGCATTCCCGCGGGCATCGATCTCTTTACCACCCAGATTTACACCCAGATCAGAGGCGGATTTCTCCCCAAATACGGCCCGGCAAGCGCTTACTCCATTCTCCTCATGGTGCTGGTGGCCCTGGCGCTGATCCCTTACTACGCACTGACGCGCCACACCTACAAATTTGCCACGGTGACCGGCAAGGGCTTTCGCCCGCGGCGCATCGATCTCAGGTCATGGGGCTGGCTGGGTGGAGGCCTGCTGCTCCTCCTTCCGCTCCTGCAGATCCTGCCCTTGAGCGCGATGGTCTGGGCCTCGCTCTTGCCGTTCGTCAGGCAGCCCTCCTGGGAGGCGCTCGGACTCATTTCCGGGAACAACTACCTTACCGCTTTCGACGATGCCTCGATCGTCGCCTCGGTTATCAATAGCCTCGCGGTCAGCTCCACGGCCGCGACCTTCACGGTTCTGCTCACCCTCGTGGCGTCGTGGCTGGTGATCCGGACGCGGATTCGCAGCCGCTGGCTCTTAGATCAGCTCGCCATGGTGCCGCTGGTATTTCCCGGCATCGTCATGGGGGTTGCCGTGCTGAAGACCTATCTCGCCCTGCCTCTGCCGGTCTACGGGACCATCTGGATTCTGGTTCTCGCCTTCATGGCCCGGTATCTGCCGTTCGGCATGCGCTTCAGCTACGCCGGGCTCCTCGGCATCCACCGGGAGCTGGAGGAGAGCGCGGAGGTCTGCGGCGCCACCTGGGCGCAGGCGGCCCGCAGGATCGTCATCCCGCTCACCCTGCCGGCTCTCTTTGCCGGCTGGATCTACATCTTTTTAATCACTGTCAGAGAGCTGTCCGTCGCTCTGCTGCTTTACAGTCCCGGCTCCCAGGTGATTTCGGTAAAGATTTGGGAGCTTTGGGAAAACGGCCATGTGGGTGAGTTGGCTGCGTTCAGTCTGGCGATCACGAGCGGCACTGTGCTTTTGTCCGTTGTCTTTCAGCGACTGGCCCACCGGTACGGGCTTCATGTTTGAAAGGGGGGGCCGCGTTGCAACGAGGCGAAAAAAAGGAGTAAAAGTACGGCAAAGTGATCTTATGATTGAGAGGTAAGCGCAGGGGGCGCAATATGAAGATTACGAAGGTGCGCGCGGTCGCCCACGAGGTGAAAAATATTATCACCGGGTGGAAGATCTCTCTGGGAACCAAGGACAACCACGAGCTGATCTTTGTGCGGATCGATACCGACGCGAAGATTTTCGGCGTGGGCGTCGCCAGTCCCGGCGCGATCTACATCAGCGGCGACACCGGGGCGCACCACCTCGAGTTGATCAACAGGGTTCTCGGCCCGGCGCGCTGCACGATCTCCTGGGGAAGGCTGTGGGCGTGCCGGCGAACAGGCTTTTCGGCGGCGCCGTGCGCCAGGAGGTGCGCGTGAACCGTCTCATGGGGATGTACCCGCCGCGCGAGATGGCGGAGAAGTGCGCGGCGGTGGTCGAGAAGGGCTACACCGCCCTGAAGCTCAAGGTGGGAACGACGCTCCAGGAGGATGTCGAGAGGGTGCGGAGGGTCCGGGAGGCGGTCGGTCCGGAGGTGATGCTCACCATAGACTTCAACCAGGCCTGCTCCGCCAAGGAGGCGATCCAGCGCATTCAAAGGATGGAGCCGTATGACGTGGCGATCGTAGAGCAGCCGGTCAAGGCCGCTGATCTTAAAGGAATGGCCCTGGTCCGGCGGGCGGTCCAGGCCCGGGTCATGGCGGACGAGAGCGTCAATAGCGCGGCGGAGGCGATGCGAGTTATCGAGAGCGGCGCGGCCGACATCATCAGTCTCAAGATTCCCAAGATGGGCGGGATTTTTAAGGCGAGGAAGGTCGCGGCGCTGTGCGAAGCGGCGGGGATCGACTATCTCGTCGGCACGGCGCCGGGCACTCGCCTGCTGGACGCCGCCGGCGTCCACCTGGCGGTGAGCTTGAGGAATCTCACGCTCCCGTGCGAGATCGGAGAGTTCGAACGCATGGCGGGCGATCCGTGCAGCGGGCTGGAGATCGTCGGCGGGATCTCCCGCCCACCGCCGGGGCCGGGACTGGGAGTGGAGGTCGATCTCGGCCGGATCGGTTTGGCCGGATAGAATCATCATTTGGAGAGAGGAAAACACCATGATCATCGATGGCGATGGCCACCTGTTTGAGACCGAAGAGATCTTTGAGAAGTACATGGAGCCGCCGCTGCGCAACTATCGGCCTCGATTGGTTGCCGACGATGAGGGGCACAATTTTTGGGTGGTGGATGGCCTCACCCGTTACCGGCGGCCGACCGTTCGTGGAGCCTTCGTGCCCGGAACGGCAGCACCTGCGGGCGGACGATTAGCCGGGCCTCGCAGGGCTTCGGCCGGCAGTCAAACCTTGTCCAGCATCAAGGAGCGTCTGAAGGACCTGGACAAAGAGGAGATCGATATCCAATTTCTCTACCCCAGTTTTCTCCTGCACGTGAACTCTTGGGAAGATGGCATCCTGGCCAACGGCGTCTGCCGCGCCTATAACACGTGGCTCGCCAAGGTTTGTCAGGAGGCTCCCGATCGCCTGAAAGGGGTGGGTCTGGTATCCCTTAGAGATCCCGACGGCTTCGGCCGGGAAGTCAGCCGGATCAAAGAGCTCGGTCTGGCGGCGGTTATGATCAGCGGCACCATAGGATCCAATCGGCTGGACCATCCGGATCACGAGCCATTCTTCGCCGAAGCGAACAGGGTGGGACTGCCCATTGCGGTGCACTTTAGTCTTGAGTTTCCTGGGGTGAGCGAACTCTTTCCTGATTTTTTCCCGCACCGGGTTTTGGCAGGCATCTTTCCCATTATGGCCGGCTTCACAAGCGTGATCTGCTCCGGGCTTATGGACCGCTTCCCCAATCTCCGTTTTGCCTTTCTCGAGGGCGGATTCAACTGGGTTCCAGCCTATCTCGAGCGCATGGACGACCATTTTGAAAACCCGCGCTACAACGCACGCCACCTTATTCACCATCCTCCCAGCGAGTACTTTCATTCGGGGAGGATCTTTTTCGGTTGTGAGGGGAACGAGCCTTTCCTGGGCCGTGCGGCAGAAGAAATTGGCGAGGACAAGCTCATCTATTCTTCGGATTATCCCCATGCGGACAGGGCCGAGGGCACGGCACGCTTTCTAAGGGAGCGTAGCGATCTCTCCGACTCGACGAAGAAAAAGATCATGGCGGAGAACGCCAGACGGTTCTACGGCGTCTAGCGGCGGGAAGCCGGGTACCATCCCGGGAAATAGGTTGCAAGTCTCGCAAAATCAACGGGTTATCTCTGATTTCTTCCTTTCCGGGGCCGCTGCTGTTGAGCTTTTGAAGCATTTGCCAGCTCTTGCGTCTAAATCAAACGAAGGGAGGTGATTCTGTGAAAAACATGTTGAAGCTGCTCCTGATCGCCTTGATCACTTTGGCTTTTAGCGGAGTAAGCTTTGCCGCCGAGAAGAAAGCGACCCCCGCCACTCCGGCCTCTCCGGCAACGGAAAAGATGGAGAAGAAGGAGGAAGGTAAAGAGGCAAAGGGGAAGAAGGTTCAGAAAAAGGGGGAAGGCAAAAAGGCAGAGGGCAAAGCCGAAGCCAAAGCCAAGGCCAAAGCCAAAGGAAAGACGAAGAAGGCAGAAAAGGAAGAGAAGAAGGCTGAGAAGTAATTTTTTAAGCCGCTCACCTTTTGAGAGGGGCAGCCCGTCAAGGTCGCTGCCCCTCTCTTCTTCTTCTCGGTCCCGCCAGTCCCTCCATACACCCCTAGGGTTAATCCTTGCTTGATTTCACCCCTGATAACCTATAAACTTTTTTGTGCCGGAAGTGTGGTTCCTTTTTGCTCGATGAGACGAAAGGAGGGTGGAGATGGAGCTGCCGAAATGCCAGAAGTGCAACAATGGGATTCTCATTCCATTATCGGATTACGGGCAGGATGGGGCTTCCGTGGTGTTCAAGGCATGGGCCTGCACGAACCCGGAGTGCGGCTTTTCCCTGAGGGTCGATAAAGGGGAGGTCACCTACGGGAAAAGGATTGAAGCCAAACACTAGCCGCGCCGGCGATCATTACCCTTCCCCTCACCCATCTTCTCAGCGGGGCGTGCTCCGATTGAAGCTCTCGATCGCGCGGGCGAAGAGCTCGCAGCCTTTCCGCAACGCCTCCAGGCAGCGCTTCTGTGTCGCACCATCCAGGGCGTAGCGTCTGAGCGCCTCGGGGGCGAGCCATTCGTGGCCCTCTTCGTCGGCTAGTAGTGTATCTCTGTAGATAGAGGCTGTCTTGGGATCGATCGGTTCCACGCGCTGAATAAACGATTTCGAAGTGCGCGGGAAAAACTCCTCATGCCCGTACTGCACGCTTGCCAGAAGCTCGCAGAAGGAATCCAGGGAGGCGTGGTAATCCCAGAGCTCCCTAAGCTCCTTGAGAGGGTTTTTCCAGAGAGCGTCGGGTTCTCCTTTGAGCTCCTCGATCCTGCCGCGCAGAATGGCGCAATGCTTGAGCTCGTTGGCGACGTACTCTGAAAGAGAGTGCTGGATGTCCAGATCCGGGACCTGCGCGATCCACGGGGCCGTGACCTCAGCGGCTTTGCGCTCCATGACCACGCCGAACTGAAGGCGGCGCACGACCAAGTCTTGCGTGAGCGGCTTCTCCGCCCCGTAGCTTTTCCTTTCCGCGGTCATCTTGGCCCACATCGCTTCCCTTTGATCGGACAACTGTTTTAGAAAGGCGTCAGCTTCCAGCGCTTTCATCGCATCCTCCCGCAAGCTACGCTTGGCTGTTTGACATACGAAATGTTTGCGTTTAAACAATACAGAAATCTTTTTTAATGTAAAGCGCTGACAACCAGGTCGAAAAATCCTGCTGCCGCGCTGACTTAAGGATTTCCATGAGCCCGAGCGAAGCCAAAACGCTTGTGGATCGGCTTTACACGGAGCTTTACC
>JACPDC010000087.1 GCA_016184235.1 Deltaproteobacteria bacterium
GGTCTCCCCCCGTACCCGCATCTCGCTATTCACGAGCGCCCTGAGCGCGAGCCGGCCCGTATTGCTGCTTCGCTTCAGCTCATTCACGTGAACGATAAGACAAACCCTGGTGCTGAGATCGAGTCTCGGTATCGAGCCGCAGATACACAGCGGCCGCGTCATATAGCAAATCGGACAGGGATCTTTTGTGCGCTTCCGAGTCAGTTTAAGTCTCCTTACGCGCTAAACTTCGCCGTCGCGGTCATGGCAAGCCTGCCGTCTCCATCCAGCGCCCAGAGCTGAGCCTCGCGCCCATCGGCCGCCGGGTTTCCGGCGATGGAGAAGCTGCCGGTATCGTAGATCTGGCGAAAGCTCTTAAAATCGAACGCGGCCAGCCGGCGCGCCGGCAGCTCCTTGCGGCACATCTCCATCGCACCACCAGGCCCGGCAGCTTCTCGACCTTGGTGACGTAGTCGCGGTCGTAGTGGATGCGGTGGCTGTTGAACCGGATCGCCGAGAAGCGGAAGAGCAAAGGCGGATTGGGCTCGACCACCTGCCGCCAGGCCGCCTGAGCGGGAGCCGGGAGCGGAGTCGCGGGTGCGGCCCCGGCCCTCGCTTCGCTGAGCATCACCATATCGCGCTCTTCCACGACGCCGAGACCGCGGCTGCTCGAAATGCTGTTCCTTTCGAGGATCGTCGCCATGGCCCCGTTCGGCCCGTCGTCGATTTGAATATCGGCGATCTCCGTGACCCGCGTGATCTCGTCGCCGATCCTCAGCGGCTCATGAAACCTCACGCGGGTGCCGCCGATCCGGCGGCGCGGCAACGGAATGGGCGGCGCGATGCCGCCGCCCGAGGCCTGGCCGTCCAACCGCATCTGAGAAGGCCGGTGCGACGCCGGGAAAAACGCGCCGTACCATCCGGGCGGGATCGGCGCGCCCTTTTCCATAGGCGGATTTTCCTGCCCCAGCGTAGCGGCGAATTTCACCATCGCCGCAGCCGTAATCACGTCTGCGGCCGTTTCCTTTTTGCCGATGTAGCTCTTAAAACTCTCCAGGGACTCAGCCATGGCGGCACCTCCATTGGGTGTTCTTTGTCGGCGAGGCTAGTCCGCCAGGGTTTGCCGTGTCAAGCCAAAATTGGTCAACGGCGGGCGAGCAGCTTGAACGCCTCGAACCATAAGATGCTGACCACGCCCGCCGCCAGGCAGATCGCCAGGTCCTCGGCGTGGAGCGTGGAGAAGCGAAACAGGCCGCGCAGGAACGGCACGTAGAGCGCCAGGCCGAGAAAGACGACCGCGCCTCCCACCACCCACCACAGGGCGCCGTTGGGCGATTTCAGCGTCGCCAGAATGGTGCGCGACCACGAGCGGTTGGTGAGGATCAGCCCGAGGTTGGCGACGATCAGGGTGGTGAAGGTCAGGGCGCGGGCGTCGAGCTCTCCCTGGCCGCGCAGCAGCGCCACCGCAAAGACCGCCAGGGCGATGACCAATACGCTCAGCCCCTGGATCACGCTCAAGCCTACCGTGCGCGCGTCGAAGAGCGGCTCTTTCGGATCGCGCGGCGGCCGCCTCATCGCGTCCTCTTCCTCGGGCTCCGCCTCGAAGACCACGGAGCAGGCGGGGTCGATGATCAATTCGAGAAAGGCGATGTGCACGGGAAAGAGGATGAGCGGCCATTGAAACAGCACCGGCAGCAGCGAGAGGCCGGCGATCGGCACGTGGATGGCGAAGATATAGGCCAGCGCCTTCTTGAGGTTATCGAAGATCCTCCGGCCGAGCTTCACGGCCTCGACGATCGACGAGAAGTCGTCGTCGAGCAGCACCAGGGAGGAGGCCTCGCGCGCCACGTCGGTGCCGCGCCCGCCCATGGCGATGCCGATGTGCGCCGCCTTCAACGCCGGCGCGTCATTGACGCCGTCGCCCGTCATCGCGACGATCTCGCCGTTGGCCTTGAGCGCATGGACCAGGCGCAGCTTCTGCTCCGGCACGACCCGCGCGAAGATATTCACCGTCTGGACGCGCCGCTTGAGCTCGGCGTCGTCCATGCGGTCGATCTCGGCGCCGGTGACGCATCGGTCGCCGCCGGCGAGACCCATCTGCCGGGCGATATTCTGCGCCGTGCCCGGGTAGTCCCCGGTGATCATCACCACGCGAATCCTCGCGCCGGCGCATTCGCGGATCGCCTCCGGTACCGCGGGGCGCAGCGGATCGGCAAAGCCGACGAGCCCCAGGAATTGGAAGTCGAAGTCATGCTGGGCGCCGGGAAGGCCCGGCTGCTTGAAGGTCGCCTTGGCCACCGCCAGAATCCTGAGGCCCTCGCCAGCCATCGAGTAAATGGGTTGGGCCAACGCCTCCATCCGGGCGCCATCGAGATGGCACAGGTCGGCGATGGCCTCGGGCGCGCCCTTCGCGGCGGTCACGAACCCGCCGCCCCCGGGCGACTGCCAAACGCGCGCGACCGAGAGCAGAGCCCGGGATAAGGGGTATTCGTGCACCAGAGTCCAGTCGTCGTGCAGATGCTCGGTGCCGTTCAGGTGATGATCTCCAACACGCTTGAGGGCGCTTTCCATCGGGTCGAAGGGCTCCCTATGGCTCGCCAGAATGGCGAACTCGACGAGTTCGTGGAAGCCTTCCGGCAGCGGCTCCGCCGCGGCGCCGGCCAGATTATAAAACGCGCCCTGAGTAAAGAGCTTGCGCACCGACATCCGGTTCAAGGTGAGGGTGCCGGTTTTGTCGACGCACAGCACCGTGGCGGACCCCAGCGCCTCGACCGCGGGCACGCGCCGCGTGAGCACTCTTCTGCGGGAGATGCGCCATGCCCCCAGCGCCAGAAAGACGGTCAGGACCACGGGAAATTCCTCGGGCAGCATCGCCATGGCCAGCGCGATGCCGGCCAGGAGCCCGTCGAGCCACTGGCCCCTGGTCAGGCCGTAAAGAACCACCGCGACGGCGGAGAGGGAGAGGCCCAGAACGGCGAGGCGGCGCACCCATTTCCCGGTCTCCTTCTCGAGCAGGGTCTCTTCGACTTCCACGGTTTCAAGCGCCCTGCCGATCTTGCCGATCTCCGTTCGTATGCCGGTGGCGCGCACCCGGGCCAGCCCCTGCCCGCACACCACCAGGGTGCCGGAATAGACAAACGGGAGATCCTCTCCTCCCGGCCGGGACCAGATCGTGGCCCTGTCCCAGACGGCCTTGCCGACCGGCGCGGATTCGCCGGTCAGCAGGGACTCATCGACGGAGAGATTGACGCACGATAAGACCACGCCGTCCGCCGGGACGCGGTCGCCCTCGGCCAGGACTACGATGTCGCCCGGCACCACCTCGCGGCCGGCGATGCGTTTTTCTAGACCGTCGCGAATGACCAGGGCGCGCGGGCTCGACAGCTCCCTGAGCGCCTCGAGGGCGCGCTCGGTCTTGCGCTCCTGATAAAAGGTGATCCCCATGACCACGAAGACAAAGCCGAGCAGCATGAGGGATTCCCGCACATCCCCCAGCGCGAGATAGATGACGCCGCCACCGACCAGGAGCAGGAACATGGGCTGGCGCGCGAGCTGCCAGGCGATGGCCAAGGCGCTGCGCCGCCGCGTCGAGGGGAGCTCGTTGTAGCCTTCTTCCGCGAGCCTCCCGGCCGCTTCTTTCTCGCTCAGTCCGGAGAGCCCGGAGATGTCCGGCCATGAAGCCATCGCCCCCTCTTGGACGTCTCCGGTTTTAATAGAAATACGCTTTCAGAACGTATTGCTGGATCATTCGATGGGCATTGAAGAACGATCCGTTGAGGGCGATCGAGTGCAGCATGACGTCGATGAAGCGATCCCGGTCGCGATAGAATAAGGGCATGATGACCTGCTCCAGTTTGTCGTAAAGGGAAGCGGCGTCCCGCGATCGGTCAACAGCCTCCTCCGCTATCCGTCCATCTTCTCCGATCGACCATCCGGTCACTCCCTCGATGCACCCTTCAATCCACCAGCCGTCGAGGATGCTCAGACTGGGAACACCGTTGAATGCCGCTTTCATGCCGCTCGTCCCCGATGCCTCCAGCGGAGGCTGGGGCGTATTCAGCCACAGGTCCACACCCGAAGTGATCAGCTTTCCCAGCTCCATATCGTAATTCTCCAGGTAGGCGATCTTGATATCCTTCTGGAGCGCCTCCTTCAGCTGAAAGATGCGCTGGATGAGCTCCTTGCCTCCTTGATCCTGGGGATGGGCCTTCCCTGCGTAGATGACCTGGAAGAGACCGGCCTTAGATGCAATGCCTTTCAACCTCTCGATATCCTGAAAAAGCAGGTCCGGCCTTTTGTACGTCGTAGCGCGCCTGCCGAAGCCGAGCGTGAAGACATCCTCCGCCATCTGCGCGCCGCTCTTCTGGTTCGCATAGCGAAGCAGCCGGCTCTTCGCCTGCGCGTGAGCCTGCCACACCTCTTGCTTGGGAATGGTCAAGGCATAGCGCAGGCTGAAGTTATCCTGTCTCCAGCCGGAGATATGGCGGTCGTAGAGCTCCTGAAAAGCCTCCGCCACCCAGGTAGCCGCGTGGACCCCGTTGGTGATCGCGTCAATCAAGTAACCGGCGAACATCAGCCGGGAAATTTCTCCATGCTTTTTTGCCACCCCGTTGATGTAGTGACTCAGATTAAAACCCAAAAACGTCATATCCAGCACGTCACCGCAGCAAACCAAATCTTTGGCGTCGTATATGGCCTGGTGCCCGCCCAGAACGCGTTCGAATAAATCTTTCGAAAACATATCGTGACCCGCCGGAACCGGGGTATGCGTCGTGAAAACGCATTTCTGCCTGACCGCTACGACTTCATCGTGGGTAATGGACGCTGTGCCGGCCTTCCTCGCCTCCTCGTCGAGCAGCTCCAGGACGAGCAGGCTCGCGTGCCCCTCGTTCATGTGAAAACGGTCGATCTCATGATATCCGAGGGCGCGCAGCATCCGCACGCCGCCGATCCCGAGGATCGCTTCCTGACAGAGCCGGTAATGCGCATCTCCGCCGTAAAGAAAGTGTGTGAGCTCTCTGTCCCACTCGGAGTTTTCCGGAAGCTGGGCGTCGAGAAAGAAAACCGGCACCCGAAACCCTCCCTCGCCGCGCACTTCGTATCTCCAGGAGCGGAGCCAAACGGTCCGCCCTTCCAGGGCGACAGCGGCGCGCTGGGGCATCTCCTCCAGCCGCTCCTCCACGCTCCACTCCGCAGGCTCCTCTCTCTGCCATCCGCCGGCATCGAGGGTCTGGTTGAAATAGCCCTTGCGGTGCAGCAGGGTCACCGCGACCATGGGGACTTTGAGATCGGCCGCGGCGCGAATGGTGTCGCCCGCCAGCACGCCGAGGCCTCCGGCGTACGTGGGCATAGCCGCTTCAACGGCGATCTCCATCGAGAAATAGGCGACGGTCCGATCGTGATTCACTGGCACTGGGACGGATTCTAACCAAGAACTCGCGGCGATGAAAGGCTCTCGCCCCTCCTCTACTCTTTCTTTTCCTCGAGTTCCTCGGCCTTCTGCCCGGCCGCGAGCCGCTTTTTCCCCTTGACGCTCGCGAGGCTTCTCACCTTGAGAATGGCCTGCAGCTCGGGCCTCTCGACCACCTCTTTTTCCAGCAGCAGGCCCGCCAGCTCCTCCAGGGCCGGCCGGTGCGAGGCGAGGATCTCTCTCACCTTGGCGTGCGCTTCCGAGAGAATGCCTTTGACCTCCTCGTCTATGACGCAGGCGGTCTTCTCGCTGTACTCCTTGGGCGCGTGCGTGGGTATCGGCAAAAACATCTGCGTCCTGGGCCCCTCCAGGGAAACCAGCCCCAGCCTCTCGCTCATGCCGAATTGCGTGACCATCGTGCGGGCGATCTCCGTGGCCCGCTGGAGATCGTTCTGGGCGCCGCTTGAGACATCCCCGAAGATCATCTCCTCGGCGACCCGCCCGCCTAAAAGGACGGAAACCCGGCCCAGCAGCTCGGAGCGGGTCATGAGATAGCGGTCTTCGGTCGGCAGCTGCTGCGTGTAGCCGAGAGCGGCTACGCCGCGCGGAATGATCGATATCTTCGACACCGGGTCCGCCCCCGGCACCAGCTCCGCCACCAGGGCGTGACCGGACTCGTGATAGGCGACAGTTTTCTTTTCCTTCGGGCTCATGACCCGGCTCTTTTTCTGCAGCCCGGCGACCACGCGCTCGATGGCCTCGTCGAAGTCCGTCATCTCGACGGCGTCCTTGCCCTGGCGCGCGGCCAGGAGAGCGGCCTCGTTCACGATATTGGCCAGGTCCGCCCCGACGAAGCCCGGCGTCTTGGCGGCCACCATGGCAAGATCCACGGCCGGGGAGAGCTTCACCCTTTTCGCGTGCAGCTGGAGAATCTTTTCCCTGCCCTTGATATCCGGACGGTCCACCAGGACCTGCCGGTCGAATCTCCCCGGGCGCAACAAGGCGGGATCGAGGATCTCCGGCCGGTTGGTGGCGGCCATAATGATCACCCCTTGATTCGGATCAAAACCGTCCATCTCGGCCAAAAGCTGGTTGAGCGTTTGCTCGCGCTCGTCGTGGCTCGTGAGCACGCTCATCCCCCGGGCCTTGCCCAGGGCGTCCAGCTCGTCGATGAAGATGATGCTGGGGGCGTGCTCCACCGCCTGGTGAAAGAGGTCGCGCACCCGCGCCGCGCCCACCCCGACGAACATCTCGACGAAATCCGAGCCCGAGATGCTGAAAAAGGGGACTCCGGCCTCGCCCGCCACGGCCCGGGCAAGAAGGGTCTTCCCCGTTCCCGGCGGCCCGAGCAAAAGCACGCCTTTGGGGATATGGCCGCCCAATCTCTGGTATTTTCCCGGGTTCTTGAGAAACTCCACCACCTCGACCAGCTCTTCCTCGGCCTCGTCGATCCCCTCGACGTCCGCGAACGTGACCCCGGTCTTTTTTTCGATGTAGACCTTCGCCTTGCTCTGCCCGATCTGCATCATGCCGCTGCCCGAGCCCATTCTCTTGAACAGGTAGCTCCAGAGCAGGAAAAAAAGCGCGACCGGAACTACCCAGGAGAGAAGGACGGGGAGCCAGTTGCTGGTAACCTCGCCGCTGAAGCGGATGCCCGCTTCCTCGAGCTCGGCGGTGAGGCCGGGATCGTCGACTTTCACGGTGATAAAGGGGTGGCCCTTTTTCCCCTCCGTGACCTCCTGGCTTATCTCTTTGAGCCTTTCCGGGCTAAGGATCTCGGGCAGCGCCTCGCCCTTGATCTTGCCCCGGATCGATTTCTCGCCGATGACGAGATCCACGACCGCGCCTTTCTGAACCAGGGATTTAAACTGGCTGTAGCTGATCGTCTCTAAATGGGGCGTGGTGAGGAAATTCTGAATGATGACGATGACGACAAAAGCGACGACGAAGTACCAGAAGGAAAACTGTTGTTGCTTTTTCTCCATGGATCTTCTCGGGCGGCGCCGCGGGCCTTCCCCGGGGCCGTCGGGTCAATTCCTCCGCCCGCCGGACATGCCCTGATGCCTCGCCAGGAACCGCTCGATGGCGGCGCCCAGCCGGCTGCGCGAGGCCTCGCGCAGGATCCCCTCCAGCTCCCCCTTGTCGAGCCACATGCCGCCGCAGGCCTGGCAGCGGTCGAGAAAAAAACCCATAAAGGTGTAGCTCTCCAGTTTTCCCGCGCACTTCGGACAGGCCAGATCGCGGTCCCTTGCCTGTTCCCCTTCCACCTTCTTCAGCAGCGCCTTCAGTTTCTCGATCAACTCACGGTCCTTGGCGGCGAAATAGATGTCTTCTCTCGCGCGCTCGAGCAGCTTCATCTTTTCTCCGAATCGGTCCCTTTCGTTCTCCATAATGGCCTCTCCCGTAACCGCCTCTGCTGAAACGAAAATAAACGCACATTTCATGCCAAGGGAAAAAGAAGAAACTTCCCGAGGAATTCCCGTTTCTTAGGCCGCGGCGAGATCCTCTCACGCGGCCCTTTCCGGAGCCTCTTGGCACAGATGCGAAAAAGCGCCGCGCTATGTCGCATCTGTGCGAAAAACTATTCACCGTTTGGCGAAATTGCCGCCGGAATCAGCGGCGGCTGGAGGCATGTTTCTTGCTCTCCGTAATATCGTCGCTCAAGCGCCGCGACGGGAGGAAACGGCCTATGAAAGTGGCAGAGGTGATGACGGAGCATCCTTTAACCGCCCAACTCGACGACACTATCGGGCAGGCGGACCAGATCATGGATGAGGCGGGCATCCGGCAGTTGCCTGTGGTGCGGGATAAAGAGCTTGTCGGAATCCTTACGGATCGGGACATCCGCTCCTTCTTGAGCGGCCGGCTCTTGGGCACGCCCCAGGAGCGGGAAAAGGCGATGAACACCAGGGTTTCCGCGGTGATGACCAGCAACCCGATCTCGCTTGCGCCGGACGACGAGCTGCGCGAGGCCATAGAGCTTTTCATCGAGGAGAAGATGGGCGGCATCCCGGTGGTCGACGACGAGGAGGGGCTGGTGGGAATCGTCACGTATGTGGATATCCTGCGCTGTTTCCTGGACCGCCTGCAGGAAGAATCATAAAGACGGCCTTGGGGAGGGAACGCGCATAGAGCGGGACATCCTGGGCTATTTCCCGGCACGCTGGAGGAGGCCCTATGGGAGGTTTTTTAGGAGAGAAAGAGATGCTCTCGCGGGAGCGAGTCAAGGAGATCCTGCGCAATAAAGAATACTCGTTTCTCGAAGAGAAGGTCTCCCTCTTGGGTATAGAGGGCGACGAGATCATCCTCAAAATTTCCTTTTTGCTGGAATACCGGAAACGGATGATCTCTATCGAGGAGAAAGAGCGCATCATCGTCTCCTTCGGCGATTTTAAGGTGGAGGACTGGGGCGACGGCGTGCGCAAGATCGCCGACGTCGAGTAAAGGAGAAGAGGCCATGACCCCGGTGCGTCCCCTTTATGTTCCCCCGCCCTACCAGGACTCGGCAGAGTCCGGACGGCTGATCCTGCGGGACGGCACCACGGCCACGATCCGTCCGGCCCGACCCGAGGACCGCGATCTCCTCCAGGCATTCTTCAACCGCCTTTCCACCGAGTCGAGGTGGCGCCGTTTTTTTTCCATGGCGGGCCCGGCGATGAAGGTGGTCGACTCTCTCTGCGACTCCTCGGAGCCGCGCTCCCGGCTCACCCTCGTCGTGCTGCGCACGATCGAAGGCGCCCCGCGCATCATCGCCACGGGAACTTATGTCGCTCGGGATCAAGGGACGGCCGAGGTCGCCATTGCCGTGGACGACGACTTGCACGGGCGAGGGCTGGGCACGCTGTTGCTGGAGCGGCTGGCGCTCTTGGCCGTGCGCAGCGGCTTTTCCCGCCTCTGGGCCGTCACCCAGGCCGACAACCTGCCCATGCTCGAGGTCCTGGAGAGCTCCGGTTTTCCCGGGCGAAAAAAGCACGACAGCGGCTACGTAGAGATCGATCTCTCGGTCCAGCCGACCGAGGCCAGCGTCTCCCGGTCGGAAATGCGCGACCGGATCTCCACCGCGGCCTCGCTCCGCCCTTTTTTCGAGCCGCGCTCGGTCGCCGTGGTCGGCGCCTCGCGCGACCCGTCGAGCATCGGCTACCGCATCCTCGACGCCCTGATCGTGAATCACTTTCAAGGTCCGGTATACCCCGTCAATCCCAACGCCACCGTAGTGGGCTCGATGCGGGCCTACCCGAGCGTGCGCGAGCTGCCGGAGCCGGCGGAACTGGCGGTCATCGCGGTGCCGGCAAGCGCAGTTTTGCAGGCCATCGACGACTGCGCGCTGGGGGGCGTGCGCGCCGTGGTCGTGATCTCGGCGGGATTCGCCGAGGTCGGCGGCGAGGGCAAAAGGCTGCAGCAGCAGCTGGTAGAGAAAATCCGCGGCTATGGCATGCGCATGGTCGGGCCCAACTGTTTGGGACTGCTCAACACCAATCCCCGGGTGCGGCTCAACGCCTCTTTCTCCCCCATCTATCCGCCGCCCGGCAAGGTCGCGATGTCCTCTCAGAGCGGCGCCCTCGGCCTGGCGATCCTTTCCCTGGCGCGCCAGCGCGAGCTGGGACTCTCGACCTTCGTCAGCGTCGGCAACAAGGGTGATGTCTCAGGCAACGATCTCCTCCAGTATTGGGAAGAGGACGAGCATACCGCCGTCATCCTCCTGTATCTTGAATCGTTCGGCAACCCGCGCCGCTTCGCGCGCATCGCCCGCCGCGTGAGCCGCAGCAAACCGATCGTGGCGGTCAAGGCCGGACGGACACAGGCGGGCTCGCGCGCCGCCGGCTCCCACACCGCCGCCCTGGCGGCGAGCGATGTCGCCGTGGAGGCGCTCTTCCGCCAGACCGGCGTGATCCGCGCCGATACCCTGGACGAGATGTTCGATCTCGCCGCCACGCTGGGCAGCCAGCCGCTCCCGCGCGGACGGCGCGTGGCGATCCTGACCAACGCCGGCGGCCCCGGCATTCTCTGCGCCGACACCTGCGAGGCCGCAGGCCTCGTCATCCCGGAACTCTCCGAGGCCGCGAAGGCCGTGCTGCGCAGCTTCCTGCCGGTCACCGCGAGCGTGGCGAACCCCGTGGACATGATCGCCTCGGCGAGCGCCGAGCAGTACCGCCGGGCGATCGAGATCCTCCTGCCGGCAAGCGAGGTGGACGCGCTCATTGTGATCTCCATTCCGGTCGGCATAACCGACGCGAGGGCCGTGGCCGGGGCGATACGCGAGGGGGTGGCGGCTGAGCGCAAGGCGGGCGGCGCGGGCAAGCCGGTCATCGCTTGCGTGATGGCGCCCGAAGGCATCCCGGCGCCGCTGTTTCTCGACGGGGAACGGATCCCGACCTATTTCTTTCCCGAGGAGGCGGGGCGCGTCCTGGCAAAGGCCGCCGCCTATGCGGAGTGGCGCTCCCAGCCGGTTGGCATGATTCCGGATTTCGACGACATCCGCTCGGAGCCGGCGCGCGAGGTTTGCAGAAGCGCTCTCGGTGAGCGCGGGCCAGGCTGGCTTTCCGCCGAGGAGACGCGCCAGGTCCTGACCGCCTTCGGCCTCCCTTTGCCGCCCGGCGGAGTCGCCCGGACGGCGGAAGAGGCCGCCGAGCTGGCGCGTGAGCTCGGCTTTCCCGTCACCGTAAAGCTCGCCTCGCACAAGATCATCCATAAGACGGAGATCGGCGCGGTGCAGCTGAATCTGGCGAGCGAGGGCGCTGTGCGCGACGCCTTTGAGAAAATTCGCGCGCGCCTGGCCGAGGACAACGCGCTCGACGCCATGGAAGGAGTGCTGGTGCAGCCGATGATCTCGCAAGGCGTCGAGGTCATGGCGGGCGTGACCCAGGACCCGCTCTTCGGCCCGCTGATCGCCTTCGGCCTGGGCGGCATCCACGTCGAGATCTTGGGCGATGTCTGCTTCCGCGTCACGCCTGTGACGGACCGCGACGCCGAGGAGATGGTGCGGGAGATACGCGGCTTCCGCCTCCTCCAGGGCTATCGCGGCCATCCCCCGGCCGACCTGGAGGCGATCCAGACCGTGCTGCTCCGGCTCTCGCGCCTGGTGGAAGAGATCCCGGAGATCATCGAGCTCGACTTGAACCCTATCTTCGCCCTGCCGCCCGACCAGGGCTGCCGCATCGCCGACGCCCGCATCCGGGTAGAGGCGCACGAGAGCAGACAGTAACGCGGCGGACCGGCCGAAGGTCCAAACAAGGATAGTTCTCGAAGAGCTTGATCGATCCGGCGATATCGAATAAGTCTACCGTATCCCTGAAGCCATCAGCTGATTTATACTTCCTTAGGAGGCATGCACGCATGAGCAGTCAACTCGCTGGCAGAATTATCGACGGCGACGGCCACGTCATGGAGGACAACGCGGGAATCATCGCCCACATGGCCGCCCCCTATCGGGAGATCGCACAGCGGAGAGGCGTCGTCTTTCCGCCGCTGGATCATCTCCACGCCGGGCGAGCCGTGGAAACGCCACCGCAGCGGGACGGGCGGCCCGGAGTCGGGCCTGAGGGCTGGCTCGCTTTTCTCGACGACGTCGGCATCGAATGGACCGCGCTCTACCCGACTCAAGCCTTAGCTTACGGCAAGATCGTCAGCCTCGATTATGCGGTGGCGGTCTCACGGGCCTACAATGATTGGCTGTACCGCACCTACTTGAAGTTCGACGCCCGTTTCAAGGGGATGGCGATCGTTCCGATGCAGGACCCGGAGGAAGCGGCCAAGGAGCTCAGGCGCGCCGTGACCCAACTGGGAATGCTGGGCGCCATGATGCCCTCCAACGGCCTGCCGGCGCCGCTGGGCTCCAAGATGTACTGGCCGGTTTACGCCGAGGCCGATCGGCTCGGCTGCTGCCTGGCCGTCCATGGCGGAGCGCACGACCGCTTCGGCATGGACCATATGAACATGTACGTCCCCGTGCACGCCCTGGGCCATCCCTGGGGCCTCGCCGTCAACTGCGCGAGCGTCGTGTACAACGGCATCTTCGACCGTTTCCCCCGCGTGCGGATCGCGTTTCTGGAGGGCGGGGTCGCCTGGCTCCTGCTATGTCTTGAGCGGTTTCATGCGTCGCACGAGACCCACTTCCAGTACATTCCTCCAGGCGAGTTTGGCGTGCGCGAGGGTGAGGAGCCGAGCCGATACATCATCAAGCGGATCAAAGAGGGCCGCCTGTTCCTCGGCTGCGAGGCGGAGGAGTTGACGATGCCCTTCGCCGTCAAGGTCATAGGCAACGAGCCTTTCATCTACTCTTCCGACTTTCCGCACGAAGTCACGAACGAGAGCTGCAAGCGCGATATCGCGGAGCTGATGGAGAGCGGCGACATTACCCAGGACGACAAGGAAGCCATTCTCTACCGCAACGCCGAGCGCTTCTACAAGTTGCCGCTCTAAGGGAGGGCTGCCCATGAAGGACTGTCGCGCCGCCGTCATAACCGCCCATAATCAACCGCTTGAGATACAGCGGGTCCCGATTCCGGACCTGGAGCCGGGCGCTCTGCTGGTGCGGATAGAAGCCTCCACCCTCTGCGGCACCGACGTGCACCG